>JBCBLJ010001074.1:0-2249 GCA_038520195.1 Planctomycetota bacterium | reverse complement strand
CGCCGCCCATCATCGGCGTCGCCATCGTCATCTCGAAGGACTGCGAGAGCGAGGCAGCGAGACTCATGTCGCCGAGACTTGGGAGGGCGGCTGACATTGACCCGCTGATCGCCGCCGCGGCGCCAGCGGTTGCGGCACCGCCCGCGGAAAGTGCGGCGGCAAGCGTTGCGTTGACTTCCGCGTTCGCAGAAAGATCCGCTGACATTGCAGCCGATGCATCGACGGCTGCTTCCATTGTTCCACTGAGCGCCGCCGCGGAAGCCTGCAGTGCTGGCGCGTTGATTTCTGCCTGAACGCCGCCTGCCGCTTGCGTGACCAATCCGAGGTCACCCAGGCCCGCGGCGATCGCGCCCATGGCGGGAGCTTCCATCGCCAGCGGCGGTACGGTGATCTCCATCGCGGCGTCGAGCGATGCGGCAATCGCGGCGGGTGACGAGACATCGATTCCCAAAGCAATGGCAGCATTGACTGCCCGCGCGGCGAGAGCCAATTGCATCGCGACATCCATCGAGACCGAGGCTGCGGCGGAGACGCTCAGGTTAGCGGCCGCCGATGCTTCCAATGCCGCCTGCAAACTCGCTTCAAGGGCCGCCGCGCCTCCGGGTGCCGCAAGGTCGACTCCAAGTGCCAGCGAGATGGCCTGATTGATTGCGAGCGTCATCGGCAACCCGCCTGCGGGTGCGACGGTGGCGGCCGCCACCGAACCCAGCTCCTCGAGCGAAGGTGCGGCGACGTTGATCGCTCCAGCCGCGAGCGCGAGTTGTGCCGATGCGGAGGGGGCAGTCACGTTCACTCCCAATCCTCCGTTCACTTGTGCCATCGCTTCGAGCGCCAATACGGCTTCGGCGGAAACGGGGGGCAGTTGGAGGTCGAGCATCGCATCAAGTGCTCCCGAGGCCGAAGCTTCGGTAACGGCATTGAGGCTCGCGGCGGCCTGCGCCATTGCGGCCAAGCCGCCAGCGCCGACCGGTAGCGGTGGCAGACTCATCGGCGGAATCTCGATCGCCGCGACGGCGGAAACGGCTGCCGCGACGCTGGGCAAGCACATGCACAACATGCTGGTGAGTCATCCTGTTGGCAAGAAACGTCTGGATGCACGCATGACAACACGCGGCCCCGTTGGGTATCTTCGACACCCCGGGAGCATCGTCTTTGACGTTCCCTGCAAATTGCCAGCATGTTCCCACGCCACAGCGGCGTTTGAAGCTGTCCAGTGTGACCGCGATCAATCGAACGCGTAGTCGAATTCCCCTTCGGCGATTTGTACGTGGACCCGCTCGATCGGTTTCCCTTCCATCATGCGGGTCAGGAATTCGCTGCTGATGTTCGGCAGGACCGTGTTGGTCAGAATCGCGTCGATCATGCGCCCGCCGCTCTCTAGTTCGGTGCATCGACTGGCAATCAAGTCGATCACGTCTTCGTCATAGGTGAACGGAATGTCGTGGTTGTTTTGAATTCGCTTTTCGATCCGACCCATTTGAAGCCGAGTGATTTCGCCGATCATTTCGTCGCTGAGCGGGAAATACGGGATCGTCACGATTCGGCCGAGAAGAGCTGGTGGAAAGACCTTCAAGAGTTCCGGACGCAGCGCTTTCGCCAGCCCTTCTGGCTCCGGCATCATTTCCGGATCCTTGCAAAGGTTCATGACGAGATCGGTGCCCGCATTCGTCGTTAGCAGGATCAGGGTGTTCTTGAAGTCGATTGCACGTCCCTCTCCGTCTTCCATCCAGCCCTTGTCAAAAACCTGGAAGAAAATCTCGTGAACATCGTGGTGCGCCTTTTCGACTTCATCGAGCAGAACCACGCTGTAAGGTCGTCGACGGACGGCCTCGGTTAAAATCCCGCCTTCGCCGTAGCCGACGTATCCGGGAGGCGCCCCTTTGAGTGTGCTCACGGTATGAGCTTCTTGGAACTCGCTCATGTTGATGGTGATGACGTTTTGCTCACCGCCATAAAGCGCTTCCGCAAGCGCGAGGGCTGTTTCTGTTTTGCCGACGCCCGAAGGACCGGCCAACATGAACACACCGATCGGCTTGTTCGGATTATCAAGACTCGCTCGCGAGGTCTGGATCCGCCGTGCGATCATCTCGAGAGCGTGTCGCTGACCAATAATTCGATCGTTGAGGATGTCGGCGAGGTTCAGTACCGTCGCGACTTCGTCTTTGACCATCCGACCGACCGGAATGCCGGTCCAGTCTTCGACGACTGACGCCACGGCTTGTTCGTCGACGGTCGGCAAGATCAGCGGG
>JBCBLJ010000608.1:0-5207 GCA_038520195.1 Planctomycetota bacterium | reverse complement strand
TCCCAGACACTCCATGGATCCATGTATTACCGACTCACTTGTCTGATTCTCGTCTTCGGCTCTTCGTGCCACTTGTTCGCGCAGCTGCCTGGGTTCCCCGACCTTGCGCCGCCTCCGTTTCCATTCTCGAAGGACGCGGGGGAGGGAAATGGCAAGTCTCCGGCGGACATCATTCAAAGTGCATTGTCGGGCATCGGCGACGCTCCGTCGCCGGAGACGCTGCTTGCCGCGATCGGAAAACAGCTCGCAAGTGACAATCCGATTGACCGTCTCGATGCCCTGTTCGCGGCTGGCCGGGAAGGTCGCGTCGGCCCTCAAGTCGCAGCGTCTTTGCAGTCCTTCCTTCGCGAAGGCAAGAGTCCTCTGGAGAGAGTGCTTGCCGCCAACGCATTGGTTGAGTCAAACGACCGTTCCGCCAATCAGTTGGCGCTAAAGACACTTGTTGAGAGCTTGCGTTCGAGTGATCCGTTCGTGGCCGCGCAGTCGGCGAAGGGGCTTCGAGCGATGGGAGCGGAATCGCAGGACGCTTTCGTGGGCGCGTTGAAATCACCGGAAGCGTCGACGCGGTCACTTGCGGCCGAAGCGCTTGGAGAGATGGCAGCGCCGGAGTCCGCGACCAAGCTCCTGCCATTGCTCGAAGACGCGAATGGTCGAGTCCGTGTCGCAGCCGCGAAGTCACTCGGCGCGACGGGAAACGCGCAAGCTGCTGTTCCGTTGCTCGATTCGCTGCGGAACGATCCTGAGTTGGCGGTGCGTGCCAACGCGGCAGCATCGTTGCTCGAACTCCGTCCCCGCGACGCGAGTATCGGCGAGACACTTGTTGAAGCAATGTTGAACGAAGACGAACCGATCGGGCTCGCCGTGATTCGATCGCTCGCGAACTGTCAAGCCAAACAAGTCGACCGAGCGAATCTACTCGGGCGGGCACTTCCGCAGGCAAAGCCGGTGTTTGCATCGGAGTTGATTTCACATCTGGTCGAGATGGACGAATCCGGGATGCAGGCTCTGATTCGATCGCTTGATCAACCGGGGTCAAACTACTGGGCGGTCGTTGCTCTTTCGGACTTCGGCCCTCAAGCGAAGTCGGCTTCCGACAAGCTGGCGGAGCTCTTGGAAGAGTCAACGCCGGATGTTCAAACGGAAATCCTGTTGACGCTCGCCAACATTCGATCCGTCAACGAACACGTAAGTAACGCGGTGGGTCAACAACTCGTCTCGGATCAAGACGGTGTGCGATACGCGGCCACGCTTGCCGCGGTGCGGCTGGGGCTAAAGGGTGACGCGATCGAAGCGAGGCTTCAAGCGAACGCCACGAGCAACGACAAGGTGTTGGCGTTGGTGTCGTCATTCGCACTCGCCAAACTCAATCCGCACGATGTCGCCCTCGGGAAACGAGTACTTTCCTCCCTCGTTGCCGCGGTCCGATCGGGCGATGAACGCTTGAAGCCGCTCGCTCAGCAGGCGATCGCAGAGTTGCGTCCCAAGAACCTTCCTTCTTTTCCAAAGCTACCATGATGAAAGAGACGATTTTGCTAGCCCTGCTTTTTATCTCACTGTGTGGTTGCAGCGGTCCAATGTCGACGGAGTTTGCGATTCCTCCATCCGCAGTGCAAACCGGGTTGGATGCCTGGATGCCGGTGGTCCTGACCGATTACGTCGACGAGGAATTGCCCGCTGTGGTGACTCTGGACGAAGCCGAAGTTTTACTGAGCGACGGCACAGATCGGGTTGGTGTCCAGCTGGACCTGACGATCGTGCTCGAGGAAATCGACGCTGAAGCGGTGCTTGATAAAGTCGCGACCGAAATCGGTTCGTCTTCGGTGCCACCACCGCCGTTCGGCCTCCCGCCCGCGAAGCCGCCCGGTTCGGACGCGGGCAGTGCCGCTTCGGCCAACGGCGTCCAGGCACTCAAAGGGAAAGTCATCGCACGAACAGGGCTGCGTTACGATGCAGAAACACAGTCGTTCTTTTGCAAAGACGTCGAAGCGGAAAGCATTGTGGTTGACGGCTTGCCTGGCGATGTGGCTCCGCTAATTCAAAGGCTCTGCGAGAAAGGACTGGCTCAATATTTCTCGGAGAACGCGGTCTACACGATCGATAGCGAAGAGACCGCGGTGGGTTTCGCGACCGCGCGACTGAAGAGCGTGACGACGCGCGATGGAAAGTTGTTCGTTGAGCTTGGGTTCTGAGAGGATGGAGGCATCAAGCGAGTCGTGAAGAATCATGTGCGAAACCGAAGGTTTCGGCCCGCGGGTTGGTTCATCGAGAATGCTATGGCTCAGGCGTCGTCGGGACAACGAGCGTTCCGATCCACCAGCCGAGGACACCACCGAGGAAGTACGGTGGGATGTCCCAAGGGTCAAAGCCGGCACCCAACCATGCCGCACCAAGGGTGGTTCGCCGAAAGTCGATCAGCCATTGAGGGCCTTGGTAAAGCTGGAACACCTCCAGCCAGCAAGTGAAAAGGACACAGCCGACCGAGATCCATGGAATGGCTGTTCGACGCGGGATGACCGTGAGCCACAACAGAATCCAAAACAGAACGTACGGAACTCCTCCCGCGTGACCACGCAACCAATCTGGCAGGCTGTTTCGAGTCGCAGCGTAGGCCAAACAAGCGACAACCGAGACGGCGCAAGCAATCGCGGGACGGAGCGAGCGTGAAAACTGCATTGCGCTGAAATCAGGAAGTCACTACGTTGCCGGTCGAGCTAGAGCTACGTGACGAAGTCGGTTCATGTTCGTGCGTGCTTCGGTTCGAGCGATCCAAGACGCTATTTTGACTTTCGTTGGTGAGCTTTCTCCGTGAGTTTAATGAAACCCTCAACGGAAAAGGCTGCGAGCGCGTCCCCGATTAGATCGTCTTCGCAAGCGTCCCAGTTCTTCAAGCGGAGACAACTCTTGCCCATGTCGAGTTTACTACCGCGCGCTTTCCACTGTTTCACGAACTCGGCTTTCAGTTTCTCGTCGCAGTAGATGCCACACAGATAGACGCCGTAATGATGCTTTTGGGCCGCGAGCGCGGCGTACATCAAGGGTTCGCCGTTGTACGTGTCGGGGAATCGTTTGAGAGGGACTTCGTAGCAGATCATGCCCCAACGGATTGATTCGACAAACCCTTTGGGCACGTGCTTACGGAGTAACGCGCGGAGCTTTCTCATGGTCGGCCGGCGGTCTTCGGGCAGACCATCGATGTACTGCTTAGGCGTCGTTGCGTCGGTCGATTTCATTGGCCGTTCCTGTTTCGTCGGTGGAACTATTGGGCGCGAAGTCACGTCGAAGCGGAAACCCGTCGATTTGTCTGTGCCGTTACGGCGGAGTTTCCGCTCGCCGGTCGATCGTTTCGCTCACATCGGCCGGCGGGCTCTTTCTAGGGTTTCCTGCCTGCGGGGAGAGGCCGGCGGATTCGGAGAATCGTCTTCGCTGGCAATATCGCGTGATCTTACGCAATTACTGCATCTTTTGACGGTTCACCCGCACCAAGCTTCAGCCCATTCGCCGAGGAAATGGGCGTATCTAGCCGCTGGAAACCAGAGGTGGGGCACAATCTGCGCTATCTACGCCGTGATTGATTGCTATATGAGACGGTTTGATTGAAAATGTTCATCGCCGTCAGAGGGGCACGTCAACAGGCGGCTACTAGAACGTCCATCTACCTGAACAGAGTTGCTTCAAGTCGGACATGGCTCATTGGCAAAGCGAACCGTCGAAATCGCGACGGCGGAAGAGAAGGGATCGGTCTCGAAAACCACGACGCAGTCGGCTTGAACAGCTTGAAATTCGGCGGCTTCTCGCCCGAGAAGTTTCGGGCACGCTGACCGGCGACGACACGTGGAGCGGCACCATCCATGTGACCGGCAACGTGACCGTCCCCGATGGCGTGACTCTGGACGTGGATCCGGGCACGGTCGTGAAATTCAACCCTGGGTTTTGGCTGACGGGTGAAGGATCCATTCAAGCAATCGGCGACTCGGCAAACCCGATTGTCTTTACCGCCCGCGACGACGATACGGTTGGCGAGGATCTGTCCAGCGGCGATGGCGTTCCGTTCCCAGGTTTTTGGGAGTCGCTTTATTTGAGTGGCTCGGACACTCGCCTGGAGCATGTTGAGGTTCGCTATGGCGGTGATACCGACGGCAACGGCACCGGCGGCGGACAGGTTCCTTCGATCCGGTTGTCGCACGAGCCGGTGGATGCGACGACGAATACCGAACTCGTGAATGTTCTCGTCACCCAAGGTTTTTCGACGGGCATCGAAGCGGTCTCGGGCTCTCCTCTGCTTCAGAATGTTGCCGTTAATGACACGCTGAACGTTCCGGCCTTCTTTGGCATCAACGCATCCCCAAGTGTTTCGAACCTGACCGGTAGCGGCAACGCGAACGGCGATCGAATTGTTCTTCAGGCCGGGGCGCTCACCGAGGATCGAACGTGGGACTACGGGGAACTGCCACTCGACCTGACGAGCGCGAACTTCGACGTGCGCGCTGATGATGACGGAACACCGGTCACCCTGTCCGTTGTACCGGGAACGGTCGTAAAGGTTGCGACGGGACGTTTCATCCGCGCTCGGGAGGGCGCGATCGAGGCGATCGGTACGTCCGCGGAACCCATCGTGTTCACGGCGCATGCGGACGATTCAATTGGAGGTGACTCCAATGGCGACGGAACGGCGACCACACCATTTCGAGGTTCCTGGGAAACCATCTATCTCGACGGTCCAGGCAGCGTGCTTGAAAACGTTGAAGTACGGTTCGCCGGTGATACCGATGGCAATGGCGTGGGCGGAGGCCAGATCGCCTCCGTGGAGTTGAACTATGACAACGTAGACGCGACCGATGCGAACCGATTGACGAACGTCCGGATTTCAAACGGCTATTCGAACGGCGTGGATGTAAATACGGGGACGCCGACTCTGAACAGCGTTCATGTCGAACAGAATGCCGGTGTACCGTTCTTTTTTGACATCGATGCTAATCCTTCCGTCTCGGGGTTGACCGGGCGCGACAACGACGATGGCGATCGCATTGTTTTGCAGGGCGGCACTCTGACCGAGGATCGCACGTGGGACTACGGTGATTTACCGTTGGACATCACGTCACGCGATTATGTCGTTCGCAGGAAAGACGATGGCTCGCCGGCAACGCTGACGATCGCACCCGGGACGATCGTCAAAGTGAGTCAAGCTCATTTCGTTTGGTCAGATCGGA
>JBCBLJ010000287.1:0-9113 GCA_038520195.1 Planctomycetota bacterium | reverse complement strand
CAACGCGTGCAACTGGGATTGAAGCTGCTTGAGTTCTTCGAGCAGCGACTGTCGTTGTTCGCCGTCGACCGGTTGCGCCGAACCCTCTTCGCTTGAAGGCTCCGCGGTTTGGATCGTGACATGCTTTGCCTCTTGATCGGCGGCCTTTTCGAGAGGGCTGTTGGTGCCTTCAACCTTGCCGCTGTGACCACGAAGCTTGCTGCGAATCTCGAGAATCTGTTCGACGAGTTCGCGTTCCTCATTCCATCGAGCCTCGAGCTCAACGAGTCGGTCTTGTTCGATCTTCAGTTCGCCCTCGGCGACTTGCTGCCGATCATCGGTTTCGACACCCACGAGATTCTCGTCGGCGATGATTTCGAGCACCGTATTGAGTGCATCGATCCGCTTCCGGCAATCGTCGACTTCCGCCGGAACCGCATGCTGGCTGATCGCGACACGCGCCGACGCGGTGTCCAAAAGGCTGACGCACTTGTCTGGCAACTGACGCGCGGGAATGTATCGGTGCGAGAGTTTCACCGCAGCTTCCAACGCTTCATCAAGAACCTTCACCTTGTGATGTTTCTCGAGCGTCGTGGCCATTCCACGCATCATCAAGATAGCCCGTTCTTCACTGGGCTCCTCGACCTGCACGACCTGGAAACGGCGCGTCAAGGCCGGGTCTTTCTCGATGTGCTTTTTGTATTCAGCCCAGGTCGTTGCGGCGACCGTTCGGAGCGTTCCTCGCGCGAGTGCGGGTTTGAGCAAGTTGGCGGCATCGCCGGTGCCTTCAGCGCCGCCCGCACCGACCAACGTGTGCGCTTCGTCGATGAACAGAATGATGGGCTTTTCAGAAGACTGAACCTCCTCGATGACCTGCTTCAAGCGGTTTTCGAATTCACCCTTCATGCTTGCGCCGGCTTGTAGAAGGCCGACGTCGAGTGATCGAAGTGAAACGTCGCGAAGCGGTGGCGGTACGTCGCCGGCTGCGATCTTCAGCGCAAAGCCTTCGACGACGGCCGTTTTCCCGACGCCCGCCTCGCCGGTCAAGATCGGGTTGTTTTGACGACGACGCATCAGAATGTCGATGATCTGGCGGATCTCTTCATCGCGTCCGACGATGGGATCGATCTTGCCTTGCCGAGCGTTTTCAGTGAGGTCGACGGTGAAGCGTTTCAATGCATCTTGTTTGCCCATTTGCGCGGGCGTCATGGCTCCGCTCGCTTCGCCGGGCTCGGCACCGCCTCCGACTTGAAATCCATCGGTCGCCGACAAAGCCTCTTCGGGCGAACCGCTGACGACTTCATCGAACCGATCGGTAAGCGTTTCGAGTTTGATCTTGGAGAATTCTTGCGAGATCGAAAGAAGCGCATTTTTCAGTGATCGCGTCTTGAGGATGCCGACGATCAGGTGCCCGGTACGGACCTGGGTTTCTCCGAACAGGAGTGTCCCATAGACCCATCCGCGTTCGACGCTTTCCTCGATGTGCGCCGAAAGGTCGGAGATCGAAGACGATCCTCGTGGCAGTTTTTCGAGCGCCTCAGTCATGTCCTTGACGAGGCGTGAGGGGTTCAGATTGAATTGCTTAATGATGCAATGCAGGTCGGAGTTCTCCAGCTGAAGAATTTGGTTCAGCCAGTGAACCAACTCAACGTAGGGGTTGCCGCGCATCTTGCAGAATACGGTGGCGCTCTCGATGGACTTGTAGCCAATGCTGTTGAGTTTTCCGAACAGCGCGGTACGGCTGATGTCTGACACGGGAAGGGTCCTGATACGAGTGATTGGCTTTTATTGACAAGTAAGAAGAAAATCGTCCGAGTCCTGGGTGACGCCGGCGTTGTCGAGCCAGACGGTTTGCCCGAGTCGGGCTTCACCCAGGCGCCAGGAAGGTGTCTCTTCCTGACGGAGGATCAAATTCAGATCCCATGCAAGCTCGTGTCCGATATAGTTCTCGACCAACGCTGTCAGCCGATCGAGACTCGATCCGCCCGGCAACATCCGAACGAAGTCTTTCCAACCGACCGGGCCGATCTTGACGCGGAACTTCTGACCGCAGTCCCAGACATGAGATCCGACCGTACAAGCGACGCCGATGGTGGATGTGCTCTCGTTTGCTCCCAACTGGAAACTGTAGGAGTCGGGTATTTCGGTCCATTGACCGACGAACTCCTCAATTTCGCAGGGCAGACCGAAGAACTCGGCCAGCATCTCGCGCAGGCCTTCGGGGTTCTTCGCTTGGCAGCCCAAACGGCCGGCGTAATAGAGCTTCGCCAAGTCTGGCATCGCATCACCGTCCAGCAAAGACGGAGAACCGAGGCCCATGAGGGATCCGACGAAGACCGAAAAGCGATCCGTTTCGGGACGATCAAAATGTGACGTTGGTTGAGCGTCGGCGTGAGCTCGATAAAAGAGCGAGAGCATTCGATGATGAAACACGTCCAAAAAGGCGGCAAACGTGTTGTCGTCATGATGCCGCATGCGGTCGCGAACATATTCCGTCAGGTGCAGCGGCAACGCACCGTTGGGTCCGCAAAGACCGAAGAACCGCACGGCAAGTCGGTGCGCCTCGGACGTATCGTCTTTCTGAAATGTCGTGAGTGATGCCGGCGCAAAGCTTAGCGACGGTTCCTGTGTCAACCGCACGTGATCATCCGACAATCTCACCGCATGACCGTATCGCGGCGCGTCCGAAAACACGCATTCGATCAACCGCATCGCGTGATAAAAGTTGAATCGATGCGGCGAGTCTTCAAGTCGGTCGAGCGTCTCCGCTAGAGCAGGTGGCGTCGACCCATTTTCGCTGGCCATCGCGTTACCTCCCCTCGTTCGGTGGTGCGGAAAACTGTTTCGGTAAACGAATTGATCGAAACGTATTTGGCAAAAAACTCGTTCAAGACGGCCGCCAACAGGAATGCCCCGGTTCCTTCAAAACCGGACTCGTCCAGTGTCAACGTCAGCTCCAAGCCACGCCCAAAACTGAGCGGACCAGAGGAAGAAATCGGACGTGTGACGGCCCGCGATTCCACCGAGCAGACGGCGTCAATTTGCTTGTTCGCCAACACATCGTTGACGTCGGAGTACAGCGACAACAGCTCACGAAGCGCACCCGCACTGCCTTCTTCGCCTGCGATCGAGAGGTAATTCAATGAAAGATGGCTGATCAGTCGCCACGTCGTTTGGCCGTTTTCGTACGTCTTGGACGGTTCGGGTTTGGTCGGGCCGGCGACGCAGCGAACCGATTTCACCGGCGCGCTGATCTCGAGCGTGAAGTCCGTTTCACCGATGCCGACGGGCATCTGAAGCGGCAAGTCGCGGTTGGTGCAGAGCGTGTCGATTCCCAGTTGTCGCAACTGATGTGAGTACGGCGCTTCATTCGCGTCGACGAGCGAGAGGTAGGTCTCGCATCCGACGTAGCTCGACCGCGGGCCATACTGGCGATGCTTTTCGGAAAGCATGCGAGGGCGGCGGCTGACCGTGTAGAACGCTCTTTCGTGCGAGTCCGCGGCTTCGTCGTTCATCCAGTAAAACGGTTTGAATTCCTGTTCGCGATCGTTGCTGCTACCGTATCCGCGGACATCGGTGATCTGGTAAACCTCAAAATCAATCGGTCGCGTCCGGTCGGGCATGACCTGGTATTGCGAAAATCGGTCGCTGAGGTGAATCCGGTCGGCTCTTTTCTCAAAGAGGTTGATCGCCGGACTACAGAAGAGAGCGAAATGAGTTTCGTCGACTCGGTTGGAGAGTCTCGACTCCCTTCGATCAAAGAGGATCGCGATTTCGACCGCTTCTTCCTTGCAGTCTTCGAACGCTGACGCCAAACCGGTCAGGTTTGCGAACATGAAACGCTCTGGGAACGCAAAGTATTCCTGCAGCAGCCGGTATCCTTGAAAGGACCGTGCACCATAGGGAAGGAGCGCCTCATCGTCGCTGAAACCCATCGGACGCACGGTGTCCTTCCCGAAACGGACGTCCCAGTCTGCGTCTCCCGACGCGGGGCGAACCGCGATCCCGATGGCGTTGGACAGAAGCTGTTCGAAGAGTCTCATTGGGACATCCGAGCCGCCGCGCACGAAAAGTGGCAGCGTCTCCAAACTCAGCTGTTCGAATCGAAGTCCCGCGGTTGATTCCAACCGGATGACGAGCGCGGCTTTGATCGATGGGTCATCCGATAGGCTGAGCGCTGCGACGTCGCGCGAGTAGTAATTTGCTTCGGTCAATCGAAGCGGCCACAGCGTCACATCGTGTGCGGTGCGGAATGTACATCGAGTTTGTTCGCCCTTACCGAGCAAGCTTTGCAGCACGGTGCCGCGAGGAACTTTGAATCCCTTGGCGAGTGCACCCTCGGTCAAGTCGGGTTGCATTTCGACCACCGTCATCGACGGCAAGGGCGCGAGATAGTGCGGAACCACCATCTCCATCAAGTGCTGGGTAAAGCGAGGGAACTCGGCGTCCAGCTTGAGTTGAATTCGGGCCGCCAAGAGCGCGAACCCTTCGAAAAGCCGTTCCACATAAGGGTCGGCGCAGTCGAACATGTCAATGCCGAGCCGACTCGCGATCTTGGGGTATTCCTGCGCGAACTCGGCACCCGACTCCCGAACGAACTGGAGTTCTTGGTTGTAATAGTTGAGTAGCCGCGGATCCATGGTGACCGTTCGCTCCTAGATTTCCTGAATGCGGACGTCGCCCGTCTCAAGATCCAACTCTGAACGCAAGTAGAGCCGTTCGGGATAGGGCCGCGCCCAGAGTTCGCCTTCGATTTCAAACGTCAGCGAACTGGTTAGCGGAGACTCATCATCCTTTTGGCCACGGACCTCGAGCGTGTCCGCAATGATTCGCGGTTCAAAGGCGAGGATGGCCTGCTTGAGTGCGGCCCGCACGTCGTCGGCATGTAGCCCCGAAACCGTTTTTCCGGTCAAGTCGGGGACACCGAAGTTGACGACCGACTGTTCGACCTCGGAGTAATCGCTCAGGTCTTCGGCAGCCGCGAGGTGGCAAGTGTTCAACAACCATGCCAAGTCACGCAGGACCGCGGCGCGCAGTCGATGGACCGAAAACACGCGTTGGTCGCGTGCTTCCTTCACACGTTGCGGTTGATCGTCGGTCAGCCGATCCAGCAACGATGGAAAGAGACGTTCTTGGGTGGTCAACTCGGCCATCAGTCGCTCGTTGCGGTTCCTTCGAAAGCGACCTCGGCTTGATCTGGGCCGTCGCACTCGCTTTGCAGACTGATCTTGCTGATTTCGTGGATCGCGAATTCGTCGCCGTCGGTAGCAAACATACGCTGGCCCAGACCGACATACTGATCGTCGTTATCACCGATTGCATTCCATTCGGTCTTGCGCGACAGTCGAATCGCGTTGTCTTCGACGGCTTCGGAGCCGGGGTAGCGTGTCGGGATCATCCCGTAGGATTCGCCGCCGTTACTCCAAACAAAGTGCGCCGGCGTCCAGACAAAATCTCGGAGGTCCGTTGGTGCCTCGATGTCAATCTGCGCGATTCGATTGAAGGGGACCCAGTAGTACTGTCCTTCGATCAAGGCTTCGAGAACGGGACCGAGCCTTGGATCGGCATCAGCGATCCACTCGAATTCGTTCGCTGGTTGGTCGCGTCGCTGAAGCACACCCGAAGTCGTCGGTGCTGCCTCAAAGGCCTGATCACGAAGGTCGCTCGACTGTGTGCGGATCGATTCGATCAGCAGCGCCAACCAACGGTCAGGCTCGCCGAAGATCATGGGTGCGGTTTCGCCGAGGAAGACGCGGCGACGATCAATTTCGCAGCGAATCGCCTCGCGATAGGCCTGGACCATCGCGAGATTTCCGGCATCGAGTTGACCGGCGATTTCAAGTTGACTCGAGGCGCTCTCCCATTTTCCGAGAACAGTGAGTAATTGGAATAAGAAGACACGCAGCTTGCCGTCGGCGGGTTCGCTTTGGACCTGTCGCTTCAATTCGGCGAGGGCCTCGTCGAGATTGCCGGCGCGCAGCAGTTCTTGGGCGAGCATCGTATTTCTGTCCAGGGTTTGGGAGGGACCGCGACACGACGAGTTGGAAGGGCTCGATCGGCTGACACACCGTCGCGGCAAAGAGGTGGGACTCCGCACCGAAATGCGGAATGGACCGGGCGCGCTCAGAGGAGGCCGACGCGAAAGGCCGGCCGATTGAGAACCCCCGTAAAGGTCTCGTTCGCGTGCGGCGAACGAGACCGTTCGACTTAGTCAGCCAACTACAGTTGTTTGTTGGCCGCGATGTCCCAAGCGAACTGCTTTTCAGGACCGCCCGAACCATCCTTGTTCTGAGTCTTGTAGCTGACTTTGACGCTTCGGAAATTAAGCGAAACGTTTTCGGTCAGTCGGTCTTCGCCGCCCGATCCGCCGGTCGAGACACTGGTGACGAGGACATCTTTCATGTCGATGACCAAGTATTCCAGCGGGTTCTTCCCGGCCTTACGCACCGTCAACTTAGCGCCACTGAAGTGATCGCCGTTGGCGCAGTAGATCATCAAGATTGGCGAAGCGCAGTCGACCCACTTCGTCACACTGATGTCTTGAAAGTTCGCTTTGCCCGCTCCGCCACCGGCACCGGTGTGGAACGAACCCGATTGCGACATTCCCCAGCTCCAGGCGAGAACATCGATTTCATCTTTGTGCTTGGAATCTTGGGATTCACCTTTGATTTCTCCCTTGATGTCCAAAAACATATCAACAGCCATGATCTTATCCTTTGATATTGATGGATTCTATCTTTTAATGCGAACGCGTCGAAACGGATGCTCCGACGTTGCCAATCATCGAACGGGAATCAGCCACCACCCTTTGCGGACGGCAGTTTCGAAACCAAACGGAGAGAGACGGACAAGCCTTCCAGCTGGTAGTGAGGTCGCAGGAAGAACTTGGAGGTGTAGTAGCCGGGATTACCCTCGACTTCTTCGACAACGACTTCGGCGGCCGCGAGAGGCTTGCGAGCCTTCGTGTCTTCGCTCGAAGTGCCTGGGTTGCCATCGACGTATTGGTTGATCCAGTCTTGCAGCCAAGCCTGCATGTCCTTGCGCTCTTTGAAGCTGCCGATCTTGTCGCGAACGATGCACTTGAGGTAGTGCGCGAAGCGGCAAGTCGCGAACAGGTAGGGAAGCCGGGCCGCGAGGTTGGCGTTCGCGGTCGCATCGGGATCGTCATAGATGGCCGGGGCGTGCAGCGACTGTGCACCGATGAAGGCGGCGAAGTCCGAGTTCTTCTTGTGGATCAACGGCATGAAGCCGTTGGCCGCCAACTCGGCTTCACGACGATCACTGATTGCGATCTCGGTCGGGCACTGCATGTCCACGCCACCGTCGTCCGTCGGGAACGTGTGACACGGAAGATTCTCGACCGCGCCTCCGGACTCGATGCCGCGGATTCGCGAGCACCAGCCGAACATCTTGAACGAGCGAGTGATGTTGGTCGCCATCGCGTATGCCGCGTTGGACCAGCAATAGTTGTCGCTGTCAGCCGCTTCGGTGTCTTCCTCAAAGCCGAATTCATCGACGGGTGCCGTCGCGGCTCCGTAGGGAAGGCGAGCGAGGAATTTCGGCATCGCCAATCCGATGTACTTCGAATCGTCCGATTCGCGAAGCGAACGCCAGGGAGCGTACTCGGGCGTTTGGAAGATTTTGGTCAGGTCACGCGGATTGGTCAGCTCTTGCCAGCTGTCCATTTGCATGACCGCGGGTGAAACGCCTGCGATGAACGGAGCGTGGCAGGCCGCAGAGACTTTCGCCATTTCGCCCAGCAACTCGACATCCGGCGGGCTGTGGTCGAAGTGGTAATCACCAACGAGGCAGCCGTAGGGCTCACCACCGAACTGGCCGTATTCCTCTTCGTACATCTTCTTGAAGATCGGGCTTTGGTCCCAAGCGGTGCCCTTGAACTTCTTCAGTGTTTTGTGAAGTTCCTTCTTGTTGATGTTCATCACGCGGATCTTCAGCATCTCGTCGGTCTCGGTGTTGTTGACCAAGTGATGCAGTCCGCGCCATCCGCCTTCCAGTTTTTGGAAGTCGTTGTGGTGAAGGATGAGATTGATTTGTTCGCTGAGCTTGGAATCGATCTCAGCGATGATCGCTTCAATGGATCGTAAAGCGTCGTCGGAGACGAGCGTCGTTTGTTCCAAGGCTTGTTGTGCGAGTGTCTTGACGGCGGATTCGACCGCTTCTTTGGCCTGATCCGACTTGGGACGGAATTCCTTCTCGAGAAGGGTCGAAAAGTCGTCGCTGGTGACGGTGACCGCCGCCGCTGGGGCGGCTGCCGTGGCGCTGGCATCTGCAGTGCTCATTGTTCTTACTCCTCGTTGGCGGGGGCTTCGGTATCGTCGCCTTCGGGCTTGGCCGCGGCGCTCAGTGATTGAAGAAGGGCGGGGTCCTGCAGGACCTTGTTCAGGAGCGCTTCGGCACCGTCTTTGCCGTCCATGTAGGTCAGCAGATTGGCGAGCTGCTCGCGTGCCTGCAGCAGATTCGAGAGTGCGTCGACCTTGCGGGCGATCGCTGCGGGCGAGAAGTCGTCCATGCTTTCGAACGTCAAATCGACCGCCATGTTGCCTTCACCGGTCAAGGTGTTCGGCACTTGGAATGCAACGCGCGGCTTCATCGACTTTAAGCGATCATCAAAGTTGTCGACGTCGATCTCGAGAGCCTTGCGCTCAGAAACCGGGGCCAAGGGTTCTTCGGGCTTTCCGGACAAGTCGGCCAAGACGCCCATCACGAATGGGAGCTGGACCTTCTTCTCCGCGCCGTAAACTTCGACGTCGTATTCGATTTGAACCCGAGGAGCTCGATTCCTCGCGATAAACTTCTGAGCGCTGGTAGTCATGAGTTACTCCTGCGGGAAAACAATCGGCGTTGAAGGGCAACGCCGGAAACTGAGGTGATCGGTTACCAACTGTCGTCGCTCGAGGACTCTTCGGCCGCCGCGACCGCGACGGCTTCCTCGCCGCCACCAGACGCACTCGGATTGCCGCCGCCCAACGCTTCGGCCTGAATCAGGCCATCGGGGGCGACGTCACGAAGGATGTCTAAAAAACTTGCCGACGCGAGTCGCTGTGCGCGGCGGATGAGCAGCGGTAGAGGGCTGGAGGGTTCGTTGATTTCATAGAAATCACACACAGATCGGA
>JBCBLJ010000572.1:0-5540 GCA_038520195.1 Planctomycetota bacterium | reverse complement strand
GAGGGAAAGGCTGGAATCCCTCGCTCACGCGTCGGGTTACCGTTTTTCCAAGCTGCGTGATTTTATTCCCGCGCCCGCTAGTTGCACCTCACCATTGCTCAGACACGTTGGTCGCTTGACGGCGCAATGATCGCCACCACCCGCAACCGTTTGTTTTCCTGGAGTCACACGATGATTGTCGTTCGGAGCTGTCTCTGCGTTCTATTGATGGTCGTTACGACGTCCACCCTTTTCGGTCAGGAATCCGGCAACAAACAAGCTCATCCGATGCCGGGACTCAAGCACGGAATGTGCCAATCGCCCATCAACATTCTCACGCAGGCCGTGGCCAAGGACACGCCGCACAGCATCGTGCTCGACTACAAGCGGTCGACGGAGCGCGTGCGGAATCTTGGTCACACCATCGAGGTTGAATACGACGCAGGCAACACCATCGCATTTGACGGTAAGGTTTTTGACTTTCGGCAGTTCCATTTTCACACGCCGTCGGAACACCTGGTGGACGGAGTCACCTATCCGATGGAGATGCACATGGTCCACACACTGAAGGAGCGAAACGCTGAAAACGAAACGGTCTACCTTGTGATCGGCGCGCTCTTCAAGCAGGGACGAGAGAACGCATTTTTGAACGAGTTCATTCGTGCGATCCCAAAGAAAGTCGGAGAGGAGACAGTGGTCCGCGGCGGCACCGTCAACGTAAACGATCTTTTCCGACTCGCGCCCAAGCTAGAGTTTTACCACTACAACGGTTCATTAACGACGCCGCCCTATACCGAAACCGTGACGTGGCTGATCATCAAGTCCGTCTTCGAGGCTTCGCCCCAGCAGATCGAGACCTTCAAGCGACTCGAAGGCAACAATGCTCGACATGTGCAAGCGCTGTTCGGTCGCAAGGTGGATAGCGAGTGAATGAACTCAATCGACGGGTGACGTTTCCGCTGGCATTCGTTTGGCGGTGAACTTCCCTTCGCCGGTTTCATCACCGATTTCGTAGGTAAACGCTCCATTGATCGAGTCACCGTAGGGTCTTCCTCGGTATTTGACGATCAATACCTGTCCCTCGTATTCGACCGAAATGGTCAAACGCATCTCGCTTTCTTTCACTTCGAGTCGTCGGATCTCGATCTCATCGGCCCGTGGGCTGGTGTATTCGCTTTCAAATCCGTCGTCTTTTTCTCGAACGATCAGTGCCGGCTCGAACACGGTGCCGTCGGGGGCTTCGACACGCAGATTCCATCTTCCCACAAGATCATCCATCTCCGCGACGCGTTTCGGTCGCCACGGGAATTCGTAGGACTCGTTGTTGTAGGTGAGGACCACGGTTCCACCCTCGATCTCGTCACCCTTCACTTTCCCCTTATAGACGGTTCTCCACTCGGTACCGTTCGCGTTTCCGCTGATCGAAAAAGAGACGACGGAGTCTTTCTTGGAAAACGTTCCGTCGGCGACTTCGATGGGTTTGCGTTGATTGCGAAAGAGCTTTCCGGTGACCTTGCCTTTCTCGCGAAGGTGGAGCCGAATCTCGTCGTGAATTGCTCTTCCCTGGAAGTCGTAATCCAAACGCCAGGTTCCCGTCGGCGTCCGCTCCGGCGAGTTGTCATCATCAGCCCTGACGGCAAACACTGGGAGCAACACGAACAGCGTGCAGAGCAAACGTGCGGACTTCATGGCAGGCGCATTGGTGAATCGGGGCGGACGGAGCCACTCTCGAAATGTACACAAATCGATCCCCGCTTGTTGGATTTATCACGATTCCTTAGCGAGCGCGGAGGAGGAGGCGACGTCAATTGGAGGGGGACATCCGCCGCGTGTGCTATTTCTTCTGCAGCGAGAGCGTGGGCCGGTAAGCCTCTTCGCCCTCGATACCCGGTCGCGCGACGAGCGTCCGCGGGTTTTGGGCGACGCCGACGGGGCGGGCGTGCCGTTTGATTTCGGCGTCAAACTCATCCAGCATCGCGGTGAGACGTTTGACGACGTCGGAATTCAGCGGAGCGACGTTCCGTGACTCACCAAGATCGTCGCCCAAATGATAGAGCCGACCGCCAGTGAACAATTTCCAGTCGCCGGCTCGAACGGCCGCGAGTTTACCACCTTGCTGATAAAAGAAACGATCATGCGGCGTGACGGCGTTGGGCACCGCGAACAGAATCGACGAGATGTCCTTCCCGTCGATCTTGTGCTCAATCGGTTTTGCATCGGCGAGCCCGTTAAACGTTGGGAACAGATCCATCGCGGTCGTCAATTCATCGCAGGATGTGCCTGGAGGAACATGGCCGGGCCACCACACGATCGTCGGCGCACGATGCCCGCCTTCGAACGCAGAACCCTTGCCGCCACGGAGCGGTCCACTGGAGAGCCCTTTCGCGCCACCGTTGTCGGAGGTGAAGACGACGACCGTCTTTCGATCGAGCTCCAATCGACGTAGCGTCCCAAGGACTTGACCGACACTCCAGTCAATCTCCTCGATCTGAGCCTGCACAACCGATTTACCTTTGGCCATGAATTCCGCGGAAGCTTGCCTTGGGCTGTGAACAAACGCGTGCGGAAGGTAAATGAAGAACGGCTCTTCTCGATGGGCGTCGATGAATGCCGTCGCTTCTTCGGTGAAGCGTCGGCAGAGCGTCGCTTGGTCCTCCATGGACTCGACCAGACCAACCACCTCGGTGCCGCGGAGGATTGGTAAGGGCGGACATTGGAAACGTTTCAGTTCGGGCCACATGTCATTGGAGTACGGGATCCCAAAGTACGTGTCGAAGCCTTGCGTCGTCGGGAGAAAAGCCGGTTGGTCGCCGAGATGCCATTTTCCAAAGCATCCCGTCGCATAACCCGAAGACTGGAGTGATTCCGCGAGAGTGATCTCGTCAGGGTGAAGTCCGTGGTGATCGCCGGGAAAGAGCACGGCGTGTCCCGATCCACGTGCCAGCCCGACTCGTTGTGGATAACATCCTGTCATGAGCGCCGCTCGTGATGGCGTGCAAACGGGCGAAGCAACGTAAAACGAGGTCAGCTTTCGTCCTTCGGCGGCCATCCGGTTCAGGTGTGGCGTTCGATTCTGTTTGGACCCAAACGGCTCAATATCGCCGTATCCAAGGTCGTCGACGAAAATCACGACGAAATTCGGTTGCTCCGTTTCGGCCTTCGTCTGGGATGGCCGAACACGTGATCGAGGACGCCCATAAACCTCATCCAGCATGTCACAGGCTTCGCGCCGCAGCCCCGCGTCGACAGCAATTTCGGTGTCGACCACCAGATGGCGATCCTCTCCCGCGTTGTACTTCGGCCACTCCAATCGGCCATCAACGTTTGGGTTACCGGTTTTCGCAAACTGGACCCAGTGTCCAATCATTGCGTCGGCGATCTGTTGATTCGCGTCGGTCGCGGAGTCGCCGAGATTATCGAAGACGAATGCGATTTCGGCGGCATGTGCCGCGCCCAGCCACGGCCAGGACGGGCTGGTGCGTGTGAAGTGATACATCCAGGCATCCTGCCCCTTCGCGGCCATGTCTCTGACAAAAGCACGTGTCGGTTGCACGAACCACATGTCGGTGATTTGCTGCACCAACGCCGCGCGAATCTCGTTGGTGGTGCGGACGTCGTAGTATTTCAGAATCTTTGCGGCGCTTTCGCCGAAACGCTTTTCGATCTCCGCCTCATAAGCTTCAACGCTGGCAAATGAGTTAAAGACGGCGAACATGGTGCCTTCATCTCGATTCGTGCCCGCGATCGTCGCGACCGCATTTTGCTCGCCACGGGCATAGATCTCAGTCGGTGTGTTCGGGAAAAGCCGGCCGTCGATGGCAATGGGAAACCGCTTTTGAAAACCGTTCAGGATTTGATCGGGTGAAAGAGCGCGAAGCTGGTCGAGGATTTGATCGGGTGCAACACCGTCTCCAAGGATCCGCCGAGCGGCTTGGGCACCGATTTCCTCGACGGAGGGCTCGGCATCTGATCCGACCTTCAGGTCGCGGAAGATCGTTGGATCGAGCCAAGGGCTTTGCAGAATCGCGCGGTGGAACAATCCCTTCGCAAGTGGAGATGCGGTGAGCGAATAAACACTCGTGCCGCCCGCCGATTCTCCAAACACGGTGACGTTATCGGGATCACCGCCGAACGCGGCGATGTTGCGCTGCACCCAGCGGAGCGCCGCGATTTGATCGAGGAAGCCATAGTTCCCCGAGACGCCATGCTCTGATTCCTCGGACAATGCTGGGTGCGCGAAGAAACCAAGCGCGCCGAGTCGGTAGTTGATGGTGACGAGGACAACGTCGCGTTTGGCGAATTGCGTGCCATCGTAGGCTGTTTCCTGTCCGGACCCGCTCGTCAGTGCGCCTCCGTGGATCCAGACCATGACCGGGCGCTTCGCGTCGGCCGCCGCAGAGGTCCAAACATTGAGGTAAAGGCAGTCTTCGTCGAAGGGCCCTGTCCGCGAAACCGGTCCCGGCTTTTGCAGAGATTTGTTTCCAAAAGTATCGCAGACGCGAACGCCATCCCAAGGTTTGATCGGCTGAGGAGGTCGCCATCGCAATGGTCCCAGCGGAGGGGCAGCGTAAGGGATGCCTTTGAAGACAGTCACGGCCGCGTCACGCTCCGACGAGATACCGGAGACCATTCCGGTGTCGATTCGGATCTCGTCGGCGTTGGCCGCAAAGGAAAGTACGAACGCAAAGGCAAGGACGACGATTGATTTCACAGCAAGATTCTCGAGTCGATGAAGCGGGCGAGACAGTTTAACGCCCGGCCCAGTTGGCAGGCGATCAGCGGGTGGTGTGAGCAGCTTTCTTTCAGAAGCGTGAAAAACTCTCATTCGTGATGTAACCGCCCACATCGTTGCATCCACTAATTTGGTAGCGCGAATCACTCGAGGCACCCAGGAGTCGCAATGTCCAAGCTTTCCAGTTCCACGCTATCGCCCGCCACACTCGTCTCTGTCGCGTTGCTGCTAACGTCCTGCGCCCGTAGTCAGGCGGAGGACTGGCTTGGGTTTCGAGGCCCGAACGTGTCAGGAATTTACGACGGAAATCTCCCGACGCACTGGAGTGATACTCAGAATCTTAAGTGGGCATTGCCCCTTCGAGGTAAGGGAGTGAGCAGTCCCATCGTTGTTGGTGGTCGAGTGTTTGTCACAACGTTTTCTGGTTTCGGGCAAGACCCGCAGTCGCCAGGTGACCTACGCGATTTGCGGCGTCACCTGGTGTGCGTGGATCGCCATGACGGCAGCGTGCTTTGGCAACGAAGTCCTCCGACACGATTTCCTGAGGACAGGTATGAAGGGTTTATCACGGACCATGGATATGCCAGCTGTACTCCCGTGTCCGATGGTGAGCGAGTCTACGCATTCTTCGGCAAGTCAGGTATCTATGCGTTTGATCTCGACGGAACGCTACTCTGGCAAAAGCCTGTTGGAAGCGAATCGGGGCCGACCGAGTGGGGATCGGCGGCGAGCCCCTCGATCCACAAGGAGCTGCTGTTGGTAAATGCGTGTGATGAGACTCAGGCATTGATCGCGTTCGACAGGCTTTTGCCAGAGTAGCGTTCCGTCG
>JBCBLJ010000500.1:0-6215 GCA_038520195.1 Planctomycetota bacterium | reverse complement strand
GTGATGGCCGACGCAGCACCGGTCACTGTTCGAGTCACCGTTTCGTGGGCCTAGCTTTCCGTTAGTGAAGATCAGTGATGATTAATGTTCCCGTTCCTCCTCTCCCTTCCCCCCAACACTCACCCACATCTCGCTTTCGTGTCTTTCAAGTATTTCGTGGTTTCATCTCCCGCGTCCAATCAGCGAAGATCAGTGCCGATGAGTGTTCCCACCACTACCAACTCCCAACTCCCAACACCCAACTCCCAACTCCCAACTTTCAACTCCCAACATTCAACTTTCAACTTTCAACTTCTCCCCCTACCGCCCATACACGCGCCGGTCATTTCGATCACCGCCGCTCATCAAGTAGGCCAGTAGATCGCGCAGCTCTTCCGCGTTCATTCCATCGATCAGCCCCTTTGGCATTTGCGACACCTTCGATGGCTGCACCAGCTCGACGTCATCGGCCTCCAGTGTGATCGGTTCCGCCTTCACATCCGCCGGATAGATCACGACCTTGCCATCCGCCTCACTCATTAGCCCGACATAGCTCTTTCCGTCGCTTGTGAGCACCGACGACGACTGATACTGATCCGAGATCACCTTGCTAGGATCGATGATGTGCTCAATCAAGTAGCCGACATCGAACTTCCGTGGGATGGTCGTCAAGTCTGGACCGATGTTGCCGCCCAGGCCGGAGAAGCGATGACACTTTCCGCAGCTCGCCGCAAAATACAAACTGCGTCCGTTCTCAAAGTCGGCTTGCTTGAACCGACTGGCCGCTTGAGACCGGGCCATCTCAATCGTCCATGCTCGACCGGGGCCATCAATCGGCTTGATTTCAAAATCAGGAATCGGATCGTATCGCTCGCCCGTGATGTCTTGCAAAGCGATGCGTTCCTCGTCGCTGCAGAGCGAAAGTGCCTCGTCGCGAATATTCCGCATGAACCCGGGATAGCTCGCCCCGCCGGCACATTTTGCCGCCACATTCAAAAACTCGAAATACTCGCGCCGCTGCGCAAGCGTCCATCCGTCGCGGACGCTGCGAAGCATCAATGCGTAACCCAATTCGCGCGGCGGTGGGTTATCGAGAATCTTCTGCACGGTCCCACCGTAGCGTGCATTGCGCGACGCCAACTCGGACCAATCCGGTAACTTTGGTTCGTCGCGGTTTCGGATCAACGTCAGTGTTTTTTCGATGACCGAAGGCGCTCGCAGCGCCGTAAGCACCCGCACCAATTCGGTGTTCACGTCCTCGCTTTCGTTTGGCAACAGCGGGTCCAGTTCGTTGATCAGCGCCTGATGCTGCATCTCGTCGGGATTGCCGAGCCGAATGATGGTCAATGCATAAGCGCGTAATAGGCCAAGCAACTGTGGTTCGGTCAACGAGCTGGGGTCGAGCTGCAAGAGCGACTCCAATAGGTCGGCTTGATATCTCGGTTCGCCGACCCGCGCGAGTGCGACTGCGGCGGTGATTCGTGCTTGTGGTCGCGTCTCTTTCATCGCTCGGGCCGCCCAAAGATCAACCGGCTGTGACTCAATGGCCACCCGCGCCGCATGCCGTAGAAACCGATCCGTGCTCGAAAGTGAAGGCCACGCTGTGTCGATGGCTTGTTTCGCCGCGGCGCCTTTCAGTGACTTGCCGTGAAACTGCTCCAGTTGTTTGCACTTCCGCCGAGCCTCCGCAATCTCACGGAGCAACGGCTCAGACGCCGGTGAGGTACTTTCCGAACCCACGTAGCGGACTCGATAGAGCGCCGACTGTGTCCCGCGGCCGCCGACGGCGAAATACAGCGCGCCGTCTTGGCCCACCACCGCGTCGGTCACCGGCAATGGCGACCCCGTCACAAAGGGCTCACTCCTTCCCGTGTAGCCCGCGCCGTCTGGACGCAGATGAATCGCGTAGATGGTTCCGAAGGTCCAATCGAGGGCAAAGATCGCGTCTTGGTACGCTGCCGGAAACTTTGCCCCCAGGCCGGCGACAACACCCGTTGGGGAACCCGGCCCGATATCGACCGCCGACGGCAGGCTGTCCTCATAGTAGGGCGGCCACTTGCCCGTACCGCTTCGCCATCCAAAATCACCGCCGCTAACGACTTGGCAGATACGGGTCGGCCGATACCACGGCGCACCCATGTCCCACTCCATGTCGGCATCATAGGTAAACAGATCTCCGTGTCGATTTAGCGCGATGTCGTACTGGTTCCGAAAGCCGATGCAGACCAATTCCTGTTGCATCGTTTCAGGATTCAAACGTGTGACCCAACCGCCCGGCGCTAATTTGCCTCGGGCATGTCCGTTTGCATCCCACATCCGCGGCAATAGCAAGTCCTCTTCCCAGGACTGCACGCGTGACCGCGAAGTCTCCGCGAGCGGCGCGTGATTACCGCCGTCCATGTAAATGCCGCTGCCGTCTTCGGTCAGAATCAGAGCATGGTTTCCGTGTTCGCCGCCACCACGCTGACTCGGTAGTTGCTCAGCCGTGTCAAGCTTGCCGTCCGAATTGGAATCCGTGATCCGATAGAGGTGACCTCCATTGCGGTGAAACCAGAGTGCATCGAATGCCCACAACAGACCCTGCGCTCCGCTTAGACGCTGCGACGTTCCGGGTGCGTTGACGGCGATGGGTTCCACCTTCGCCGTGGGGCCGTCCTTCGATTCGTCGATGGTGACGAAATAGGCGCCTTTGTCCCCCTGATCACAAGCGATCAATCTTCCGTCCGCGGCGACGGTCAACGAGACCCATGATCCTTGCTCGTTCCGCGGTACCGTGTAAACGTGATCGACCACGAAGCCCTCGGCGACCTCGATTTCGTCCGTTGAGGCGATTTGCCCACCCGACCCGCCGCGTCGAACGGCCGGGACGCCCCACGGCGAGACACCCAACTTGCCGCTCGACTTGAGCTTGCCGGACCAGGAAGCATCGTCGTAGTCTTTCGCCGTCCAACCCGATCCCCCGCGCGGCGACATCTTCCAAGACTCATTCGAGAGGACGACGGTCTTCGAGTCGCCGTGGTCAACCACCATTTTGAACACGAACGCCGCAATGCCACCAGCGTTTCGTGCGTCGACCGCGATCGTGTTGTTGCCAGATACCAGACGCTTCGTGACGTCCATCGCCAGCGGATACATCCAGTCGCGTGCCGTGCCGACCTCCGCTCCGTTGATCCACAACACCATCTTGTTGTCACAAGTCGCGTAGACCTTCGCCGACTTGATGGGTTTTGTGACCGCAAAACTCTTTCGGAAGTAGAGACGCTGACCATTGCTCGATCCCTTCGCATCCCATACCCAATCGGGAAGCGGCTGACTCGTCACCCATTTCAAATCCTGGGCTTCGACGATCGACGCCGACAGTAAAACGAGCAGGACAAAGCACAGCCAGAATCGCACGTTCAAACCCTTCATAAAAATCTTCTCGCAAGCGACGGGAACAAGCCGACAGCATAGCCCAACGACGCACACGATGGTTCCTGGCTCTTTTTCTCGCCGGCCAGATAAGAGTCACCAAACAGTCACGACCCAAGCAAAATGGCTCGCTCCATTGCTTCTCATTGTGATTAGCGCAGATAAGCGTCCCCTTTTCCCTCTACGTCCTCGCACTCACATCACTCTTTTCGTGTCTTTCGATTGTTTCGTGGTCCCTTTCTCCCATTCCTTCTCATTAGTGAAGATTAGCGCCGATGAGCGTTCCCCATTCCCCTTCCGTTCACTCACCTATATTTCCCTTTCGTGTCTTTCGAGTGTTTCGTGGTTCCCTCACCACCTCTCCCGTCCCTCGCCATTGGTGAAGATCCGCGCCGAAGTCTTTGCCGATCTCACGTCAACGACAGCAACGCAAACAGAACGAGCGCCAACAACATCACGAACATCCGGATCGCCCAGCGGTCCTGCGGCCGTAGTTCCCCGCTTCGGACGCGGATTCCGCGAAGCCACAGCACCAGCGATGCGGCGGTCATGATGGTCAACACGTTGATACCCACCACGATCAAGGGCCCGACGATCGGCGTTCCCGCGTCGTTGCTTTTCCAGACCCCAAAGGCGATCTGCAGTCCGGCTGTCGAGATCGGAGGCACCAGCGCCGCGGCGATGGCCGCACCCGCCAACGCAGAAGACAAGTACGCTCGTGTTCGCGCGTACGCGGCCGCCATGCCGCCGACCATTCCGACACAGAAATCGATGGGCGTCGGATTGCAGCGCGCCCACATCTCCGTCGCCATTTCGGGAGACAAGTCCGGTGACTGAAGTGCTCGGACCAGCAGTCCAAAGAGGCAACTCGACACCAGCGCACCGACGAAGCCCAATCCGATCGCCTTTCCGGATTGATTGAACAGCGGTCGGTTACCCAGCGCGATCGCCATCCCAGCTCCCAGGATCGGCGTCATCAAGGGCGCAACCAACATGGCGCCGATGATTACCGCTGCACTGTTTTGCAGCAACCCGAATGCCGCCAACATACTCGCGGCGCTGATCAGTCCCAGGAATTCGAAGCTGGGTTGGGAGCCGCTTTCGAGGTCTTCCTGCAATGCGATCCTCTCGTCGCGAGTCATCGGCGGCGTCACCGAATCGGTCCATCGACGAACCGCGAACATCAGCCCTGACATCATCGGTTGGCCGTCACGCACGAGCGCGACAGAAGTCCCGAAGTCATGATCGAGCAGTTTCCGACCGACGGCGTACGGGAGGTCCTCTTTGGACAGAGACTCCACGGCGATGAGAACGAGTGTTTCGGGGTGCGAAGCCTCTTCATCGAATTGGTCGCGGACTTGTTGGATCTGTTCGTCGACTTCTAACTCACCGGGTTCGTTCAAGGCGTCAACGGACCAATCGCTCGGAAGCATCCCGATCAACTTCTCGCACAACCGATTCGTCATGGCGGCCGATTTGGCGAAGCCGCCGACGACATGCGCTTCATCGGACGGCGGTGCGTCGGTGGGACAGAGCCAAACGGTCCGGCACGTGGATCGTTCGAAGACTTCGCGTTGCCAGTCTTCTTGATCGATGGAGTGGACGATCACCAGTAGCTTGGCGTTCTCACCCCGACATGCCTCAAACACTTCGTCGGATTCTCGTTCGACCGAAACGACACGTGTCTTTCCCTCGTTGATTCTTGCGAAGCGATCCTCCAACACCGATGCCGCGTGCTTGGCGAGCACTTTCGTTTCGCTACCCACGATCATCGGCACAACCGGTGCGCCCAGGGTTTCGGCAAACACGACACACCAGTCGGTGCCGGACCGCAACTGCTCTTCGCTGCCTACTAGAAAAACGACGCTCATCGGCGGACTCATTCCACAATCACGCGAACACTCATCCCACAGCAAACATCATCGCACAAATCAGTTGCCTATCTTCCGGCGATCCGTCAATCAACACCAACAACACGAGGACATCGTCTGCCACGAACCTGCATCACCCCGGTTACTCGCGTTTCCGCACTGCTAAGTCGCAAACCCGGGGGGAACAAGATCAACCGACGCACGCTCCCATACTCTTTCCTTCCCATGGTTTTTGCTCCAGACGCCCATCGTCTTTCCGCGGCTTCCAACTGACTGTAAACATCCGCCGCGACGACGTCCTTCGTTGCGACCTCCGCGTCCGTGTCCTTCCGCGTCCCATCCTTTCGCGTGTTTCGGGTACTTCGCGGTTCCCTTCTCCCCGCGGATGTTTCGTAGTTCCCTTTCCTCCCATCATTGAAGATCAGTGTCGATGAGTGTTCGGCATCCCCATCCACTGCCAACTTCATTCACCACACACCTTCGATCCCGCCTCCCTTTCCCGTGTTTCGGGCATTTCGTGGTTCCCTTCTCCCTGCGGATGTTTTGTGCTTCCCCTTTCCGCCCATCAGTGAAGATGAGTGTTCCCCCATTCCCGTCCACCGCCAACTTCTCCCAAACCATTCTCCACACACCTTCGATCCCGCCTCCCTTTCCCGTGTTTCGGATGTTTCGTGGTTCCCTTTCAGTGCGGGCCAGTATTTCCCATTCCCTCGACGAACCATTTCTCCGTCTTCTTGAGATGTTTCATGGGCCGTCGTATTCGACGACCGCGATTCCTCAGGCGAGTCGCACCAACCGTCTCAAGCCAAAAAACCGGCCAAAAAGCGAACCCAAACACGATTTCCTCGGTCCACAACAGAGCTTGCGGGTATTTGGAGACCGAAGTACACTTCGCGACCCGCTGGTGAGGACCAAATCCCACCGCACCAATCCCCTGTAGCTCAGTTGGTAGAG
>JBCBLJ010000429.1:0-7024 GCA_038520195.1 Planctomycetota bacterium | reverse complement strand
TACGCTTTGGGTCGCCAGATTGAATACTATGACGAAGCAACGATTCGAGAACTGCTGGCGGATTTTGAAACGCAAGGGCGGCGCCCGCGTGCGCTCATCCATGCCATCGTTCAGACCGAGTCGTTTCAGCGGAACGAGCCCCTGGAGGCATCACAATGAATGGCAATTGGCGACTCTCACGAAGAGCAATGTTGAGGGGCACCGGGGCGGCGGTTTCGCTTCCACTCCTGGAGGTGATGTCAGAGTCGGCGCGGGCGAGCGAGACAAGTGAATCGCCCGCGCGTGTCGCCTACCTCTACATTCCCAACGGAGTTGCGGAGGGTGCGTGGCAACCCGAACAGGTCGACGCGGGCGGACGACTCCGTCGGCT
The DNA here is from genome assembly GCA_038520195.1 of Planctomycetota bacterium. Taxonomy (GTDB): domain Bacteria; phylum Planctomycetota; class Planctomycetia; order Pirellulales; family Pirellulaceae; genus Stieleria. Next base: position 6,654 of record JBCBLJ010000429.1, on the reverse strand, counting down.
CAACCAATGGATGCGACCGCTGGAAGAACATCGAAATGACTTGACCATCTTCCGAAACCTCTGGACGCCACGCGGTAACGGACACATCGCCGGCACCGCGACGTGGCTCACCGGTGGCGGTTTCGACGAGGAGAAACTGGATGCCGGCGGGGCATCGGTTGATCAGATCGCAGCAAAAGAACTGCGCGGAAAGACCCTGTTGCCGTCGCTCGAACTTTCGGTGCGTGGGCAAGGAATCTTCACGAGCAGTCTGCCGCGCAATGCACTGTCTTGGGTCGACTCAAAAACGCCTTCGCCTCGCGACATCGAACCGCGCGTTGTCTTCGACCGAATGTTCCGCACCGGCCGCTCGGGTCTGAGCGATCCATCGGTGGTCGACTTGATTCTGGAAGACTCCAAGTCACTCAAGCAGCGGGTGAGTGATTCCGATCGAGGTCGAATCGATGAGTACTTGGAATCGGTGCGCGCGATCGAGCGGCGATTTGAATTCGCCGCCTCCCAACGCCTTCGAGCCGCCAAGACGCCGGGTCTACAAGACGCCCTCAAGAGGCCCGCGGATGGAATCCCGCAAGACCACGAAACCTACATGCGTACGATGCTCGACATGGTCGTCCTCGCATTCTGGAGTGACGCGACGCGTGTTTGCACCTTCATGATGGATCACGGCCAAAGTAACCGCTACTTCAATTTTATCGACGGGGTGCGTGGGACCTGGCACGCTCTTTCGCACTGGAAAGACATCAGCGGTAAAACGGAAGATGACGACGGTGTCACTTCTTGGAGTTCGCGCAACGAAAAACGCGACATGTATAACCGGGTCACGCGTTGGCACACCGAACAGATCGGCTACCTGCTTGGAAGATTGCGCGAGATCCAAGAGCCCGACGGCCGGTTGCTCGACAATAGCATGGTCGTCTACGGCTCCAGCCTTTCAGACGGTCACGAACACGGTGACCGGGACTTGCCGGTGTTGTTGGCCGGCGGTAACCGGCTCGGGATTCAACAGGGACGGTTACGGAGCGGTCGAGAACTCTCGATGTCCAGCCTGCACCTCTCGCTCCTGAACCGCCTCGGTGTCCGGCGCGACCGTTTCGCCGAGTCGCGCGAGCCACTGAACCTGTCGTGAGTGTTTCCACTCGGCACGATTCGCTCCAATCAACCCGACATAAAAGATCGCGGGATCTCCGTCACTCGACTCGGGTTTAGCGTTTGATCCCGTTCGACGGTTCGCACCCTGAAGGGCTTCCGTCGTTTGAGCATTTCGAACACCTGCGCTGTGTTTCCCGGTCCGATATCGGCGACACCGTGCTCGAGGTCCGACCGAGGATGGTGCCATCATCCTGGCGAGGCGAACAGATGGATCGGACGTGGGGCAATGGTTCAATGGAAGGAGCTTGAGATGGCACGAAGCGGTCTTTTCTTGGTGGTGGGTCTACTCGCCTTGTTTGCGGCACAGAACGCTGAGGCACAGAACGCTGAGGCACAGAACGCTGAGGCACAGAACGCTGAGGCACAGAACGCTGAGGCACATTCGGACTGCAACGCACCCGTTTGCGGATGCGAAAGTGTCGGATGCGACGCGGCTTTCAACGATGACTGTTGCGGGGGTTGCGATTCGATGGGCTGCGATTCGATGGGCTGCGACAGTGGCGGAATCGGCAAAGCAATCCGACGTCGGATCAACTTTGATGCCAGCCGGCTCTTCCTCCGGATGGGTGCGGGCGGTGCCTTCTTCCAAGAAGCCGCGACGGTTCACTTGGGCGGAGCGCCGGTGGGTGGAGCGAGCTTGGTGCTCGAAGACAACGCAGCCTTCCTTTTCGACATCGGTTATCAAATCAATGACCGCTGGACCTTCACGATCTCCAGCGGCGTACCGCCTCAGACCGATCTCTTCGGTACCGGCCCTCACGCCGGCGTTCCCTACGGGAGAACCAAGTACGCGCCCGCCATTTTTTCGCTCCAGTACCATGTTCCACTTGACCGCTTCGTCCAACCGGGAGGCCGAGGCTTATTGTGCAACAGCAATGTCTACTTCGGCGGCGGCTTCCATCACACGTGGTTCTACGGCAGCAAGGACAACGCCGTGACCAATCTCGATGTGGATGATGCTTGGGGCAGCGCGGTGCAAATCGGATTCGAAAAGATGCTCGCCAAACGACTCGGGCTCTACCTCGACTTCAAGCAAGTGTTTTTGGAAACCGAAGCGCACGGAAACGTGGGCGGCACACCGATGCAAACCGATGTCATTGCCGACCCGTCGGTCTTGAGCGGCGGAATCATCCTGCGTCGCTGAGCGGCGAAATCCAATCCGGTTCCAGCGTTGCCGCGTAGACAAATAGAGCGATAGACGTAGGGAGAGTGGTCCGGCCGCTCTCGAGATTGATCGTCGAGGTTAGAATGGGCCTGCGATTCAATCACTTACCTGCGTCAAAACTCTCCGGCCATGCGAACTAGCGTCCCACTCGTATCGCTCGTTTTTGCCCTTTTCTCGGTGTGCCTGCACGCCGAAACACTGCGTCATCCCGCGACGCTGGAAACGCAAATCAAGTCGACTCCCATCGGAGAGTTGCTTCGGGAAATCGACCGCCGAGGCGACGCGAAACGGGGCGCGATCGTGTACTTCACTTCGCCGGCGGGATGCATCAAATGCCACGCGGCAGAGGTGAACGCTTCGCCATTGGGCCCGAACCTCGCCTCACTCGATCCCAAACCAAGTCCCGGATCGATCATCGAGTCGTTGCTCCACCCGTCGCGCGAGATCCGTGACGGCTACCAGAGCGTGCGACTCTTAATGTTCGATGGGACCATCGTCCGTGGCCTGCCGCTGCGCGAGACCGAATCCGAATTGGTGCTCCGCGACCTGACCGATCTGACGAAGGAGATCACGGTTGACTTGGACGACGTCGATGTTCGGGCCGCCGACAAAGTCTCGATCATGCCCGAGGGCCTACTGGCGACGCTTCCTGAACTCCGCGACTTTTACGATCTATCAAAGTACCTGATCGAAGTCGCACGGGGCGGCCAGCGGCGTGCGGCGCAACTTCGCCCAAGCGATGACGAGTTGGTCGTGCAAGATGACACGGAGAATCTCGATCACGCGGGAATCCTCAAGCGTCTTCGTTCGCGAGACTTTGAAGCCGGCAAGCAGATCTATCATGGCTATTGTTTCAGTTGCCATGGAACCGACGGTGAAACACCCTCGCTGCCCACCGCACGGGCGTTCGGCTCGCAAAAACTGAAGTTCGGTGCCGATCCGTATTCGATGTTCATGACGCTTTCGCGCGGCAATGGGCTGATGGCCGCGATGTCGCACCTGACACCGAAGGAACGGTACCAGGTCGTGCACTACGTCCGCGAGCAGTTCATGAAGGACCGTCATCCGGGCTACGCCAAGATCGACGAAGACTACCTCAAGCAGTTACCCAAAGGAACCGACCTCGGCGATTCGCTCCCACTCGTTGAACGCGACTACGGGCCAGCTTTTGGGTCGCAACTCGAACGCCGAGTACGTAGCGCTCTTACGGTTCACACCGGTGAATTGAGCGTCTCGTATAACCTTCACAACATGGAGATTGATGCGGTTTGGCGAGGCGGCCTCGAACTGTCGCAGACTCAGCATCAACGGGGTCGCGGCGAAGGAACGGCGGACCCTGACAACGACGTCATTGGAGAGTGGAGCACTTGGCGTTGGGGGCACCGAGGGAAGCTGAACTACTCGACCGAAGGGATGCTTCCGCGCGGGCCGCTTCCACGCAAGTTGCTGGACTACCGGGGCTATTACCGACACGGGAATCGAGTGATCTTGAGCTACCGCGTTGACGGACGCGACGTCCTGGAATTGCCAGAGTCGATCGACGACATGCTCGCTCACACGTTGCGGATCGGACCGGGTGAAGCGCTAACGTTGGCAGTCGGCGCGTCCCCGAAACGAGACCGCCGAATCGCGCCGCAAGGCCAACGCTTTCCGGCTTCGAGTCCGATTGCGTTAACCAAGCCCGACGGACAAGGCGACGTGGAACGCTTCTTTGCCGCCGCGGTGCGCGGGGATGCCGATGGGATGGCTTGGCGAGTCGATGGCGAAAACCGTTTGTTGCTTGAGATACCCGAATCCGACCACTCAAGATTGATCCAGGTCGTTCGTTCGGTTGGCAGTGACCAAGCGTCGATGCTGAGATTCCGCGAGCTGGCTCGATATGACCGTTTCCGACCGTTCACCGACCCCGCGGAGTTAACTCGCGGTGGTTCCATCCTTTGGCCACAAACCATCGACACGGTCGGGGTCACCGGATTGGAGCGAGGTGCGTATCGATTGGACACGCTAACCTTGCCCGACAAGACGCCCTGGAACACCTGGTTTCGGACCTCGGCCATCGACTTTTTCGAAGACGGGCGGATGGCGGTCAGTACCTACGGAGGTGACGTTTGGATCGTTACGGGCGTTGACGACGAACTCACACGTTTAACCTGGAAACGCTTTGCCGCGGGGCTTTATGAACCGTTCGGTCTCAAGGTCGTTGACGGCAAGATTCTCGTCACCTGCAAAGATCGAATCACGCGATTGCATGACGTGAACCAGGACGGCGAAGCGGACCTTTACGAGTCGGTTGTCGGCGACCCGGATGTGTCACCCAACTTCCACGCGTTTAATTTCGACCTTCAAGTCGACCGCGACGGAAACCTCTACTACGCCAAAGCGGGACATGGTGGTGACTACAACCTTCCAGGGGCCATTCTGAAGATTTCTCCCGACGGGCTCCGTCGTGAGGTCGTCGCGACCGGATTCCGTTCACCCAACGGCATGGGGATGTTGCCCGACGGTCGTGTCACGGCAAGCGACAATCAGGGCCAGTGGATTCCCGCCTCCAAGATCAACGTCATCAACAAAGGCGGTTTTTACGGATGGGTGCAGACCTACAAAAAAAAGGGCATGTGGTCGCCCGGCGGAGGCAGCATCGACATCGAAAAGGTGATTCCTCCCGACACCTTCGATCCGCCACTGGTTTGGATGCCACAAGAGTTCGACAATTCTTCCGGTGGCCAGCTATTCGTTGACGACGAACGCTGGGGACCGCTATCGAAACGACTCTTGCACACCAGCTTCGGCAAGGGCTGGATGTCCTATGCGATGCATCAACGGGTTGGAGACATCGACCAAGCGGCGATCATCAAGCTGCCATTCGACTTCCGAACCGGCATCATGCGGGCAAGAGTCAATCCGGCCGACGGACAGGTCTATGCGACCGGCTTGCAGGGATGGAACGGCGGTGGACGCACGGGACTGTTGGCGGGAGGCATCCAGCGGCTGGTTTATACCGGCAAGCCGGATCGGTTCGTCACCGATTGCCGAGTCGAAAGGGATGGACTGCGGATCGGATTCAATTTCCCACTCGACAAAGAGACCGCCGAGTCTCTGACGTCCTATCGCTTGCAGCACTGGAATTACCTGTGGCGTGCCGAATATGGAAGTGACTTCTACTCGCCCACCACGGGCGAAGTCGGCAAGGAAGATCTTGTGATCGAATCGGTCGAAGTCTCAGCGGACGGACAAAGCGTGAAGCTTCGGATTCCGAAGCTTCAAACCGTTCACCAAGTCCACGCTCTTCTCGATCTCACCGATCAGTCGGGCGAATCCTTCGAAGAAGAGATCTATTGGACGATCAATGCGATCCCAGACTGAATCGATGAAACGCTTCCTCGTGATGAGTGCGCATGGGCACCTCGAATGCAACGCATCGAAGTCACAAACCGCTATGCGAGGATTCCGCGTCCGATGACATACGATGCGATCGTGGTCGGACTCGGCGGTGTAGGGAGCGCTACACTCTACCAACTCGCCGCGCGAGGCTTGAAGGTGTTGGGCATCGATCAGTACACCCCTCCGCATCCGCATGGAAGTTCACACGGTCAAACGCGAGTCTTTCGAACCGCCTATTTCGAACATCCGAGTTATGTTCCATTGCTGCGTCGCGCTGCGGACTTGTGGCGTGAAACCGAACGTCGTTGCGACTCGAAACTCTATCACGAAACCGGATTGCTTGAAGTCGGGCCAAGCGATGGGGTTGTGATTCCAGGGATCATGCGGAGCGCCACGGAGTTCAATCTGCCACTTGAAACGATGTCGATGTCGGAAGCGAAAACGCGATTTCCCGGCATCGAAGGCGATGAGTCCTGGACGGCCGTGATCGAACAGCAAGCAGGCTACCTCGCGATCGAAGCTTGTGTCGACGGTCACCTGACGCTCGCAAAACAATTCGGCGCCGTCGTGCGACTCGGTGCGACCGTCGACCGTTGGCAAACGGATGGGGCGGGCGTGAACGTCACCGTTGAGGGCGAGCACATCGCGGCGGAGCGGATCGTTCTTGCGGGCGGTCCCTGGTCCGCTGTCTGGCTTGAGCGCTACGGCGTTGCATTGTCGGTCGTCCGCAAGCACATGTACTGGTACCGCGTGCAGGAACGAAACTATCACCAAGACGCTGGCTTTCCGTGCTACTTTTTTGAGACACCGGCGGGGTTTTTCTATGGCACACCCGCACTCGATGAACTTGGGCTCAAGGTAGCCCGGCACAGTGGCGGTGAGGCAATCGCTTCGCTGGAGCCCGTCCATTCGCGGGACACGACCGATCAGCGACTCTGCGAGTCCTTTCTACGCAGTTC
>JBCBLJ010000625.1:0-5139 GCA_038520195.1 Planctomycetota bacterium | reverse complement strand
GGTTCCAAACAACAATCCGGTCGATCGGAACCGATTTGCCAAGATCAATCTCAACCCAAGGTGACGTTTCCTTTTTCGTGTGATTCACGCTTCCGTTTTGAAAGTCACCGTCATAGTCGCCATCGATCACACGCGCCGCGGGCCCTCCGTAATCAACGGAACTTTGGGAAGCCTTGCCTCTTACCGCCAGATTCACACCATCGGAGTAGACTTCCACTTCGGCGACGTGCAAAAAGCGATTCTTGCCGGGGACTGTCAGTCGCACGAAGCGAGCCTCGGTCCTGGATTCGGCTGGCTTTTTCCACTCCGCGGTGACCTTCGAAAGCACGAAGTTCGCGCGCTGTTCTTCCGGGATTTCAATTTGCAATCCCGTAACCACTTGCTCGGTCGTCGGCAACGAAACCGTGTAGGTCGCGTTGTGCTCTTTCGTCCCGCCGGCGTCGATCCATCCGTCTTCCTCGACCGCCAGTGAACGGTGCCCCGATCCGACGTCGGTTGGAACTGTGGGCTGCCAACTCGGTTCGCTTCCAAGTTCGGCGACCCATCGGCTGAGTTCGGCATCGAACGCGGGCGTTTGAATGTTGAGGAAAGACTTCAATTCACCGTGACGCTGCTGAATCTCTTCGCGTCGTGTCTTCTGTGACGAGCTAAACAACTCGACGGTCGGGCTTTCGTTTCGACGGTCTGCGTCTTCGGTGCTGTTTAGCATCGCAAAGAACTGAAAGTACTCTTCTTGCGTGATCGGATCGTACTTGTGCGTATGGCACTGGGCGCAGGCCATCGTGGTTCCCATCCAAACCGCCATCGTCGTGTTGACGCGGTCGACGACAGCCACGTTTCGGAACTCTTCGTCGTTCGTACCACCCTCGTTGTTTGTGAGTGTGTTGCGATGGAATGCGGTCGCAATCAGTTGTTCTTCGGTCGGGGCGTCGAGCAAGTCCCCCGCAATTTGTTCACGAGTGAATTGATCGAACGGCTTGTTGTCATTGAGGGATCGGATCACGTAGTCCCGAAATGCCCAGATGGTGCGCGGCGGATCGTCCGCGTAACCGGCTGAGTCGGCGTAGCGTGCGAGGTCAAGCCAAACGCGAGCCCAACGCTCGCCAAAGGTCGGTTTGCCAAGCTGGGCGTCCACGAAACGCTCGTAGGCGTCTGACGAAGGATCCTGAACGAACGTTTGAGCTTCGTCCCACGTCGGAGGTAGGCCGGTGAGGTCCAGGGCGACGCGACGGGCCAACGTCAATCGATCGGCGCTCGGAGCCGGAGCGAGCCCCGAACGCTCGAGTCGCTGGAGGACAAAGTAGTCGATGTCATTGATCGGCCAGTCCTCGTTCTTGACACTCGGCAATCCTTCGAACCGCGGGGTCTCATAGGACCAGTGCTTGGCATATTTTGCACCCTCATTGATCCAACGCTCGAGCAGGTCGACTTCTTTCTGCGAAAGGGCCGAAGCATGTTCCGGCGGAGGCATCCGGATGTCTTCATCGTCGGTCGTGATCCGAGCGATGACCTCGCTTGCCTCCGCGTCGCCCGGCACGATCGCCGCGTATCCTCCAAGATCCTTCGAGGCCCCCTCGGCGGTGTCGAGCCGAAGGTCAGCGGCCCGCTCGGCTTCGTCGGGACCGTGGCAGAGGATGCAGTTTGCGAACAGCACCGGACGGATGTCGCGGTTGAAGTCGATGGGAGGCTCGGCCCACAGCCAGGAACCGGCAATGGCGAGCGAAAGGAAAGCAAGAACGGATCGAGTCATGGCGGGATGAAGAGGCTCGATGGATGGGGGTGCGACTCCTATTCTAGTCATGGACCGCGGGATCCAGAAAGCGATCACTTCTCAGCCCATTTGGGTGGCACAAGCCGCCATCCCTGTTCGGTCTCTCGGTCTCTCATTCGCCGGATCGCTGGTCGAGCCCCGACCCCTCAAGGACGCCCTGGAACACGGTTGTCAAAGCATTCCCGCGTCACGCAGCATCAATTGCAAATCTTCCCACGCCGCCTTCTTGGCGGCGGGCGTGCGAAGGAGATACGAAGGGTGGTACGTCACCAAAACCTTGCTTCCAAAGTACGGATGCAAGCGGCCACGCATCCGGCCCACCGAAGGTGTATTGGGGAGCAACGCTTTGGCCGCGACCAGTCCCAAGCAGACGATATACTCTGGGCGAAGGACGTTGAGTTGCCCTTCAAAGTATTCGCGGCAGTTTTGTATCTCAGCCGGTTCGGGGTTGCGGTTGTTCGGCGGTCGACATTTGACCGTGTTCATGATGTAGACGTCATCCCGCGAGAGTTTGCAGGCTTCAATCATTTTGGTCAGCAACTGCCCCGCCTTGCCGACAAAGGGTCTGCCAGACAAGTCTTCTTCTCGTCCGGGTCCCTCACCGAAGAATGTGAACCGGGGTGTCGCGCTGCCTTCGCCAAACACTGTCTTGGTCCGGCATTGAGCAAGCATCTCACATCGAGTGCAAGACGCAACCTGTTCCGACATCGTGACGAGTCGCTCTTGTCGAGCGGCGCTCTCGAGTCGTTCGCCGGGGTAATCGGTGGTCGCATCGCCTCCGTCGAGTGCAAAGAGTCCCGACGCCGCTTGCGCAGTTGACGCCCGCTTTACGCCACTCGCAGCCGTCGCCTTTTCGGTCGCCTCCCGCGGCGTCGTTGCGCTGGCCGTTGCTACACTGGCTGTCGACTCGCTGGCCGTTGCTGCCTTGGGCGTCGTGTCCGCGGTCGACGTCGCGACGGTTTCCGATGACGATTCAAATCGAAGTTGACTGCGAATCAACTCGACTTGGGCCGGATCCGAATTCGGCAAGTAACGGACACCGCGTCCGGACAAATGCGCGGCAAGCGCCGCGACCTGATCACAGACGTCCGCGGCATCAATATCGTTCGAATTCACTTCTGACATGCCGCTTGGATAACACACAAGCGGTCGGGACTCAAGCAAGCGGAACCTGAAAACGCTTCCCATCAAGCCCGGAGAGACGGGCCGTCGGTCGGCGGGGCCTACAGTGCGCTTTGATCGTCGGCGAGCAATCCGAGGAGTTCCTCGTCGTCGTCGCTGCTACCACCCGTGGCGATGAAGTCCGTCGGCGTGCCAGAGTTTGCTCCGCCGCCGCCACTCATGCCACCGGTCAGTTTGGGGCCGGTGCAAAGGTCTTCGATGGCATCGTCGAATGCCATTTCGCCTTCCGCCGAACCGGTCGCAGCGAGGAGTTGCGTTGCTTCGCCTTCAGCACCGTTGTCTTCGTCCTGGTTGCGGTCCAACCAGTTGATGACGCGAACCGCGTCCGACGGCGTGACTCGATCGTCACCATTGACATCGGGGAAGTGACCGTTGCCGAAGGGCGATTCACCCTCTCCGTTGCCGTTGCTCGATGCATTCATCGTGTTGATCACAATGAGAGCGTCGACGGGCGTCACCGCACCACTGCCGTTGACATCCTCCGGCAAGTCTGCGTTCTGTCCCGCGGAACCGGCGTTGATCGTGATCGAGAACGCGTTGTACCGGATTTGCGGTATTTCCACGATCTCATCGCGATCGAACAGCAGCGTGTCTTGGAACGGCGAAGCGTCGGCGGGGCTGCCGATCACTTCGGTGGTGATCGTCTGCGTCGTGGCCGCGGCGTCAAAGAAGATCGTCGCCATCAGGTTTGGTTCGGGAACAGCACCGCCTTGAGCGACGGCCTGCAAGAGCAGCGAACCGAACTCATCAATGATGCCGTCACGAACGGCGGTTCCGACGCCCGCATTGGCATCGAAGTCGTTGTCAAATTCAACGTCAAAGTCGAAGCGACTGCCGACCGGAGCCGTTGCGGGTGAAATCACACCGGCGTCGTAAAGAACGTCCAGGTAGCCCGCGAACACATAGGTGTTGCCTTCGAGTGCACTCCGCAAGTCTTCGACGAAGACTTGTACGCCGAAGCGGTCACCGCCGGAAATCGAGCTTACCGAGTTGCCGTCGGCGTCGACCAACCCAAAGCTGAACTCGACGATGTCGTCGTCATCCGCATTACCGATCGCCATCGTGACTTCCGCCGTGCTTCGCACGCCATCGGCCGTCACGATCAAATAGGTGAAACTATCGAAGCCATTCGCATTGACATTCGCATCGAAGACGATGAAATCGTCATTCAGATTGTCCGGAGTTCCGTTGTCGTTGATCGTGACTTGCCCTTGCGACGGGGCGGTGACGATACCGAACTCCTGTATCGTTCCGGTCGGTCCGAGGTTGTCATTCGCCAGGACGTCCAGGCGGTTCATGTTGTCGGCCGCGATCACGACACCGTCGGAATCGACACCTTCGACGAATGCGTCATCGATCGCACTGGAGAAGTCGTCGCCCTCGGGGAAAATCGTCAGTTCCGCGGTTCCCAGACCCAGTTGTGCCGGCGTCAACGCGACGTCTTCGCCCACCAGGATCGACTCCGCGATCAATGCATCGGCGGGATCCGAGGCGAAAATCGCGACGCCCGGTGAGACCGCACTCATCGTGATCGTGAACAATTCCGCAGGACCAGTGTGTTGAATCAGCTGGCCATCGGTCGGAATCGGTTGCACCGCTCCGACATCATCGATCAAGCCCGGCGTCGCGGCAGAACCGAGTTGGAATCCGCCGATAAAGTTGGGGCCGAAGGAGATGTCAAAGCCAAGCGGGGAGCCAGCGGTGTCCTGCGTCGCCACCAATTCGTCGGTGTAGAGCAGGTCGAGGAACGCGGATGCGACGCCTTCCGGACTAAATGCAGGGTTATTGATTTCGTCGACGAAGACGCGGACGTTAAACGTGTCGTTGACTTGAACGTTGTCGATCGGCAGGTCGTTGGTGACGTCAAAGATACCGATGGTAAAGTTCAGCAAGTCGTCATTCAGTGCACCAGGCAGAGAATTCACGGTGACTTCCGCGACGCTCACGGAGCCATTGGCGTCCTGGATGCTGTACATGAATTGCTCGGTACCCGCGAATCCGGGTTGCGGCGTGTACCGAATCGTCTGACCGCCACCCTCGATCGTGACCTGCCCACCTTGGTCTCCGGCGGAGACGCTGGTGATGGTCAACCCACCGAAGATGCTCGCGACATCATTGTCGAGCACGTTCAAAGCGCGGTTCGAAGAACCTTGCGGCACCTCAAAGGTGTCGTCGACCGCGATCGG
>JBCBLJ010000821.1:0-3739 GCA_038520195.1 Planctomycetota bacterium | reverse complement strand
GCCGAATTGAGCGAAGCGGGCTTAATGGCAAGATTCGGCACGACGACTGCGTCCTCGGATTGGCTTGGCCAAATCAACAGCCCGACGAGCAAGAGTGACAGAATGCCAACAGCGATGAGTTGCTTTTTCTTTTTCGCTTTTGAACGTTCGATGGAACGGACGGACGCGGATTCGAGCGTCATGGTGTGGCTCCCATCTCGAGCAACTTTTGGGCATCGGAGCCCTTTCCGGCGAAGGGTGCCCGCAGTGACATCACCGCAACGCAGACTCGTTCTTGTCGGGATGGTCCGACCGGTGTGTCCTCGTTCTCTCGTTGAAGCCGAATCTCGTCACACCACAGAGGATGCTCTCGGTTGGAAAGTCGTTCCAGGAACTTGCAAACGTTGAAGTAGCTACCTTCGACTTCGCAGTGAATGTCAAGGATCGAGACGCGGGTACCAAAGTGTTCGCTTCCTCGCTCCAAAGCAATGACGTCGAGATCCTGTTCGTCGGCTAGCGTCTGCAATGAGCCGCGTAGCATGCTCCAGTTTTGCTCTCGTGGTAACCAAGCCTCGACCGAGTCGATCAACGTATCCGACTCATCACGCCGTTGTTTCACTGCGGCATAGCGATTTTGAAGCGCTGAACTGGATGAGATGAGCTGAATCGACTCCGTCAGTTCTGCTTCGCTGTAGTTGCCGTCGGCGGTGAAGAGTGTGGGATTGGACCACAACCAACTGATCGCGAGCAGCAAGAGAGTCGTTGTGGTGACCCCAAGCAGATGACAGCGAGTTGACGTTGCGAGCTTTTCGGCCAGCCAGGTTACACGTGACTGGATCATGGGAGGATCCTCGTGGAGCGTGGAATGGCCGTTGCCTGGACGAGCGTTTCTCGGAAAAAGGCACTGGGCGCTTTCACTTCGAGATGGTCAAGACGATCGATGCCGGCCAGGCGTCCGCTCCATTGAGTCACGCTGGCACGTTTGTTGGCGAGCGCCGAGATGGTGAACCTTGGTTCGGCCCAGGTGGGGACCTTGTCATCGCCCCCGCTGTGTTCGAGCGCCAACTTGACGTGTAACGATTGCACTTCGAGATGGTCGTCGACCTCCACCGGTTCGTTGGGATGAGTCGCGTGGGCGACGTTCGCGAGGACTTGTAGCAGACTGTCATCAGGCTTGGCGGTGGACACCGTTCTGCCCCAGCGGGCGATGGTTTGACTTTGCTGTTTAAGTAGAGCGACTTCGCTCCTCAAGTTCTTCAAGGGTTTGGCCGAGGCGATCAGTTCGGCATTGCGTTGTCGAATGGCTTGGCCTCGAAAAAACAATGCGACCAAAGACCCTAAAAAGAATGCCAGCAGGAACGTCGTCATGATGATCCAAGCGATCAGAACACTCCGTGCTTCCCGCGCGTTGCGAAAACTGGTCGGGATCAGTTCGAACGATTGCCAACCGTCATAGCCATCGAGTGAAACCTGATTCGCGAGATCGTGCGAGATGGAGGCGACCGTCGGGGCGTCCAATGCGAGTGACTCTCGATCGGTCTGAGATGCGGCGTTCGGGAGCGTGGCAATGGTCATTTGGCGTAGCCTCGCTTGGAGCAACGATTGGCGGCGAAACAGAGTGAAAGCGCCGTGGCAAATCGGGCATCGGCGCGCTGCTGAGTCTCCATGGGTAGGTGAGAGGCGCGCGAGGTCGGCGTCGGTCGGATCGGTGCCGCATATTTCCAAATAGCGACGGGCGTCGCGGCGACTTTGGCGATGGTTTCTTCGGTTCCCGCGATCTCGGCGAGCGGCCCACAAACCAGGATCGGACGATCGGACGGTTGATTCATGTCAACGCGAGCGGCGTATCGCATGGTAGCGCTCAGTTCATTGGCCACATCCGCGAGGTAGGGCCGCAGCGCAAATCGGTCGAGCGGACGATCCTCACACTCGGCCTCAAGAATCGACTCCGGGACCGACGGGAGCACCCGTACCAATCCGACTCCGGACTGGTGCCTCACCGCGACCAACGCGGCTTCTCGACCAAGCCAGACAACCAATTGCGGAAGGATACCGGTGAGCGCCGGCGCGGCGTGCGAAAGAACGACTCCATGCGGAATCGCCGAAGCGACGTGGTATCCGACCCGCGCGATTTCCGTCGCGATCTCGCATACCAGTTGTTTGGATACCGCCGCGATCACGTATTGGTCTTCGAGACTGGGCCGCCCATGATGCACGCCCACCACCGGCCAGTGACAGTGGTGCGAAACGCTCTGAAACGCGGATGCCGCGAACATTTCGTCGCACCGTCGAGCGGAGCCGCCGAGTTCATTGCCCGCGACGATCTGATAGTGGGTCCAGTCGATCGGTAGCGAGATTGCCGTTGTGTTGGATTCTCCGTCCACGCAGCGGGGAAGAGCAGAAGCGATGACGCCCGGTAACGACGCGAGGCGTTCGGGTGAAAGCACACCTTCGGGAATGGGAAAACGGTGCGACGTCCGCCACCGCGTCGGGACCGGCTCTCCGGCGGCGAACTCGAGGCAGGCGACCCGGACTTCACTGCTGCCGATATCGATGCCGACACAGCATTTCCTGCGAGCGGATCGCGGGCGTTGATCGGCCGTCGTTCGGTTGGGGGACGCCTTCGGATGCAATGCCAAGCCTTGGAAACTCGACGCGGAGTCACCGAAATCACTTCCGGGGTCGGGATTCGTTGCGTCGATTGGCGGGGATGACGCGATGGACATCAGCTTGCGGGGGGCGATGGGCGATGACGAGAAACAACCGCTCATGTTTACGTTGTCAAAGCGGAACAGGCGCGAGTCACAAGGCTTTTGCGGCGTCGGGTGAGCCACCGCGTCAAGGCATTTGATAAAGCTGTAAAAACCCCTAGCGTTGGATCGTCGAAACATCCAGTAGCGGCAGCATCACCGACATCACGACCCCCGCTACGACAACTCCCATCACCAGGATGATCGCCGGTTCGAGGGCGACGATCAGCCGCTTAATGCGTCGCGCACCGTCCTCTTCATAGAACCGACCGATGTCTTCCAAGACTTCGGCCACACGTCCCGTGCGTTCGGCGGCCGCCATCATTTGCGTCGCCTCACTCGGCAGGAAATCGCTATGAGTCATCGCCGCACTCGCGGTGGCCCCGTCAATGAGGTTTGATTCCACCCGTTTGAGCAACTGACTCCACGAAGGGTCGGTGACGGTCTTGCTGGTCAACTGAACGGCTTGCAACAGGGGCACACCCCCACCCACCATCGACGCGATACTTCGAAAGTTTCGCCCCGCCAACAACGGTCGAGACGCATCCTTGACGAACGGCGCATACAGCAAGAAGCGACCGGCGATCGATCGAACCCAACTTTGGCGACGTAGTAGAAAGCAACCGATGAGGAGAAGGATCACGGCGGGAAAGATGAACATCCAATTCGCGCGACCGAATTCCCCGACGTCAATCAGGAATTGGGTGAGCGCGGGAATCGGGCGACCCATGGATGCGAACACACGCCCGAATTGTGGAAGCACGCCGAGCATCAGCGCGGTCATCACGATGGATGATGCGAGGACAAGGATCACGGGATAGATCATGGCACCGATGATCGCGGCGCGCATTTCCAATTCACCGCGAAGTCGATCGCAAAAACGGGCGAGCGTTCCGGGAACATCGCCGGTCGCTTCGGCGGCGGCGATCATCGCAGGAAGTTTCGGTGGGAAACAGGAGCCGTGAACCGCCACCGCGGCCGAAAACGTGCTCCCTTCGCCGACGGCTTGG
>JBCBLJ010000831.1:0-3687 GCA_038520195.1 Planctomycetota bacterium | reverse complement strand
GTAGTGGGTCAATATGGCGAAACGATCGTGCTCGATTGGGGTGAGGCCGCAAGGCTTGATCTCACAGTTCAGTACACCCCTCTCGTGTGCGTAGTCTATTGTGTACGCTGCTTGCACGATATGTCGAATGATATCGTGGAGTCTCCTCCGCCGTTCCGCCTGACTCGGCCAACTACGATTGTGAAATTGCCGAATTCTCTCATCGAGCGTTTCGCCATCGACAAATCGCATGGCGTAGAAGGGAGCACCGCCCTCGATTTTCCCTCGGCCATACACAGGGACCACGCCAGGATGGTCCAATTGGCTCGTGATTTCCGCTTCGTGGGAGAAACGCTGCGATCGCTCTGCGTTCGTTGTTAGCGAACTCTTCAAAACTTTTATAGCGAGGGAGCGTTCAAGGTCAGTATCACGCGCCCTGAAAACGAAACCCGTCGCTCCCTCAGAGGCTTCTTTTTCGACTTGGTATTCGGACCCCACTCTGATTCGGGAGCCGGAATTTGACAATTCGGACTTTTGTCGTTTATCACGCTCTCGACTCTCACGTTCATGGATCGCGATTCTAACCCGCGTCGCGAGTTCACCATCCCCGCCAGTTTGCTCCTCCAGGAAGTGGTCAAGGGACACATTTTGCCCATCCCTTTCCAGCTCTTCATGGCGTTTTAGAATCGATTCGAGTGTCTCGCTCACTTCTAATCCACAGTGCTTGAATTCTCCGGACAACCCCCGAGAATGGTAACAGCCCCCCAGCGGTGACGCCATCGCCGAAACACACAGGAAGGTCGCGTTTCTGGGTTTAATGCTCTTTTAATCGTCTTCATGCTATCCATCCCGCTCTTCACGATGAATGAACGTCACGTTGAATCAGGTAGAGTTAACGCTGTTGGACAGGTCAACGCAGCCGCAAGCTTTCACGAGGGCGAGTCCCCGTCTTTCCTTGACTTGGTGCTCGAGGAGACCACGGAACAGCGCAAACACGATGACCGATACGCTCCTCGAGACGGTCGGCCATTCGCTGAAGGGTCCTACGCACTCGTCTATCGCGCGGACGACTCGAATCTTGAGCGGACGGTTGCGATAAAAGTAATGAAAAACGGCTTTCTTGATTGCCCCCAGACGGCAGAGGCCTTGAAGCGGCGATTTCGGCGAGAGGCACTGATCTTGGCGAGCCTCCGACACACCAATGTCCTGTTTGTCCAAGACGCCGATACGCTCCCAGATGGGCGGCCATACATCGTTTCCGACTATCTACGTGGCCGTTCAGTCGCGGAAGAACTTGAGACTCACGGTCCGTTTGCGCTCGACAGAGCAGTGTCACTCTTCTCCCAACTTTGCTCTGCAATTCAGGCTGCACACGAGGAGGGCATTATCCATCGCGACATTAAGCCGGAGAACATGGTGCTCACCCAACGACGTGGTCAAGAGCATCTTGTGGTTTTGGACTTTGGTGAGGCAAAACGCGTTGGTGACACGCATTTAGAGATTACTCGAGGCAAATTGGTTGGAACTCCACTCTACTTCTCGCCAGAACAATGTGCCGGGGAAGATGCATCTAGGCTGTCGGATGTTTATTCGCTTGCTGTTACTCTATTTGAACTGGTGACTGGTAGACCCCCGTACGCGGGAAACTCTCTTCAGGAAATGATCTCGCTCCATCTGAAGGCAGATATCCCAGACCCGAGGGCTTATCGGTCGGATCTACCACCTGACGCCGCGAAGGTGATACGAATCGGCCTAAGCAAGCGGCCAGATGAGCGATACTCGTCCGCCGAGAGTTTTGCTCAAGCATTTCAACGGTCGATCAATGGTGAATCAAATGTGCGTCGAGTACATCCACGTCGTTTTTCTCGTCTTTTCTCGTGGCTGAAGGGCAGAAATGGAAATTAAACCGCTTCAGAGCCTTGACTCAAGTGTGATTGAACTGCTGACAAATTGGCGGGAGCGATGCTTCCGGCACCAGCACGCACACGCTGCGTGTGCCTCAATCTTCGCGGCGAGACACTACCTGATTGGGATACCGCTTGTCGTGCTGACCGCACTTGCGGCTGCACGCTGGCCCGAAGGTGCAGACAGCACTTGGGTAAAGTGGCTAGTGAGCTTGGCGAGCCTCTCCGCCGCGATCTTGGCAGCTGTCCAGACGTTTCTCCTAAACAGCGAGAGGGCGGAGAAACATCGGACGGCATCGGCTGCGTACCTGTCGTTGCGCCGACGCATTGGGCAGTTCTTGTTGATACCAACCGAAAAGCAAGCACTCGAAGAGAGTATCAACGATATCCGCGAGCGTTTAGATCTCCTCGATCAAGACGCGCCAACCGTTTTGAACAAGGTCTGGAAACGACTCGACGCGACCCTCGAGATGAAAAAGACGGGCATTGCAGAACAAGCACTGTTTGAGCAGACAGAGAAATGAGCGTCGCCGTGTCGCACGAGGGAAGGATGCATGCAGCTTGCTCTACAGTGGAGTCACTCCGCTGCGACGGACGAGATTAGGTGCGTGTTTCGCCAGCAGACTCATACCCACCTCGAATTGATGCGGAAGTTTTAGTCGGGCGATTGCACTGTTGCGCGTTTCTTCGCCGGTGAATCCGACTTGTCCCAGCGGACTTTGTACAAGCGGCGGCCTTTTAGCTGAATGGAATCCCGGTCGCCGATGAAGCGGATCTTGTCGCTCCACCAATTCTCGCGTGTCCCTTGGTGGTAGACGATTTCTCCAGTTTGCGGATGCTCGCTGACCGATTTGACTTTCGGTTGATCTGCGATCGCCTCCTCGGGCGAGAAGCGATGATCCTTGGTGTCGAAACGGTAGACGTGTTTGTTTGTGGTGACGAACAAGATGCCCGTATCCCCCGAACGCGAGAGGTCATGGCCGCCGGGTGTTGGTAACTCAATCCGCTTGTCGACGACCAACTTCCCCATCGCGACGTCTTCTAGATCCACCAACAGCAGTTCATCGGACCCCAACGCCCACAACCGCTTGAGCCGTTCATCCCAAATCGCCCCGTGGGCGCCGCGCAGTGGTAGCCTCGCGATCGGTTCGGCCGCGTCACCCGTTGGCTGTGCTAATTTGTAAACCAATAACTCGTCGCCGCCGAAACTGGACGCCACCGCGACCCGGTATTCCGGCAAGAGGCACGCGCTGTGCGCGTTCCTTGCTTGCGTGTAGAAGATGCACCGTTTGTCGCTCCGACGCACCAACGCGACGCCGCCACCCGACGACGTGATCAAAAGAAACTCTCCCACCGGCTTGCACTCGTCGGTACTCGCGAACGATCTCCTTCCGGATTCGGGGATCTCGGGAGAATCTTCGGCTTTCCATTTCCAAACGACCCTCGGAGACTGCGAGTCACCGGAATCGATTTCAATCACAAAAACCTCTTCCGCGCCACAGCAGATCAACCGATCAGACGCGAGCGTCGGAGTGGCGATCATCGCCAAGCAAAACATCACCATCGCGAACAACGCGCGTCGGAGATTCGCCTTCACGGATTCGCCAAGGGGGTCGCTGAAACGCATTGCCAGGGTTCCTTACCTAAGTTCGAAGCAACCGAACAATGTAACCGACGCGAGAGCAGCAGATCGCTTATGCCTTTCGCCGCCATCCTGCGCGCCCCCCAATGATCTCAGGAATCGGCGGTGTGGAAGTTCCATTTTACCGGGAGATCCGCACCGCACACCTCACACACGAACCAG
>JBCBLJ010000941.1:0-3022 GCA_038520195.1 Planctomycetota bacterium | reverse complement strand
CGCTGATTTCGTCGTCGATCTCGATCTCGTAGTCGTCGTTGAGTTCTTCTTCGAAGTCGTCGTCGAAGTCGTCGTCGAAGTCATCTTCGTCGATATCATCGAAGTCGTCAATGTCATCATCGTCATCGAGTCCGTCATTGAAGCCATCATCGACTTCGTCACCGGTGGTTCCGCCCCCATCTTCTCCGAAGTCATCGTCGTCTTCGTCATCATCCTCGTCGTCGCCCATATCGTCTTCATCATCCGACGCGCGAGGCTCGACGATCGGCGCGACGGTGGTGCGAACCGGTTGGTTCGACGCGACGGCGACCATCATTGGTGCGGCAACGAAGTTTTCGGGCGCGAGGGCAACGCTCATAGAACAAGAGTTGGAAGAGGGAAGGTCTGTGATTGCTGGCATTTGCGCCGGCGTTCTGATCGGCTGTTTCCGTACGGTTCGGTCGACTCTGGGCAGCTGTCGACCGGCAAAAAGGGTTAGCAGCGAACGTCAATCATCGTGAGAGGTGAATCCAGGCGTGCCAACGTGCCGATAACAGGGGAAAGGTTCCGCGCCGCCAATCTGTCTGGCTGGAAGTTGGGACATTTTGATACCTCTGCGGTCTCGGACAAGGCACCGCGAGAGAATTTTGCCGGTCCTGACGGTGATTTTCTCCTTGCTCTTGCCCGAGCATCGCCGTGGACAAGGAAGTACCGCGAATCCACACTCAGGCAAATCGATGGAACGACGCCCATTTTTCCGCTCTTCGGCCCGGAACTCACTGTGTTCGAGCGGCACATCGCTTTTCGTGGTCTTTTTGGTGGCCTCGGCCGGGTGCGCGGCACGTCAATACGGACACGTGCTCGCATCAAACGACAAAGATCTCGTCGGCAGTCACGCCGCGGGCGCGGCGACATGGAATCCGTTGGTTGATCAGGCGGTCGCACAGCTTTTGTCACGGTGCCCACCAAATGTCCGGCCTGTGGGCTTTGAGGGACCCGAAGGTGTCGTCCTGGACCAAGAAGTCGTTCACTCAGCCCTCGCAGGGCCAGCAACGGTGTGTTTCATCGGCATCGAGAACAAGAGCGCCGAGGAACTCGGTGATTTCAAAGACCAGCTTGTTGAGCGGATCGATTCTCAAATCAACGCGAATTCCGGTTATCGAGGACTTAGCCGCCGATTGGTGCAGACGGCGCTCAAGGCGTCACGGCTTCGGCCGGATGAGTTGTTTTTGCCGGCACAACGCCAGATGTTTGCTGCCGCACTGGGCGAACATGGCTCCCCCGTCGATTACCTGCTTTATGCAACGATCACCAGCGGCACGACGGACCGAAATCGATCCAGCCAGCGTGATTACGTTCTCACGCTGGAGATCGTGAATCTGCACACCGGCGATTTCCTGAAGGAGTCTGCGGAAATCCGAAAGGGATATTCGAAGACGCGGGCCGGCAAGTGGTGGAATTACGGCGTTTTCGATCAGGCCGATGGCTGAGACGCGCGCAAGCGTTTTCGCTGAGTGCCGCACCCGCGGCGACGGATAGGGTTATTTCCGACAGTGGCATTCATCAACGCGTCAGTCGGCTCACGAGTGCTTCGGTCGCGAAGCGTCGGTGGCTTTCAGTCCGCGGGACTGATCGCGGCGTTCGTTTTGGCGTTGGTGTGTGGGTGTCGGTCGTCGCGTCCGAGTTTTCATGATGCTCGGCTTGCCTTCGCCGCTGGTGATCTTGAATCTGCGGGAGAGACACTCGACGCCCTGTCGGAGGGCCGGCGAGCGACACGTAACGTCGCTCAGCTCGATTTAGCGATGGTCGATCTCGCTCGCGGGGATGCGGCCGGTGCCGAGGCTCGTCTACGTTCGCTGCGCGACCATTTCGACTCGGTCGGCGAGGGCCCATCGATCGATGATGCCGCCTCGCTCGCACTGGATGACACGGTCCGCGAATTCACGTTGTCGGGATACGAGAAAGTGCTTCTTCGCTCGATGCTCGCGATCACTTCGCTCGCCGGCGATGGTTTGGATGCCGAAGCCTACTGCTTGCAGGCTCGATCAACGCAGCGGGAGCTCGCTCGGTTGGCCGAGTCGAAGTCAGCCTCGAACGCGGAGTTTCAACCGATCGCTCTCGCGCCGTATCTTCATGGCACGCTTCGCGAAGCAACACACCAAGACTATGACGACGCCGAACGCGCATTTCGGCTCGTGAGCTCCATCCGGCCGGAGTTCTTACCGGGCGCTGCCGACATCGCTCGCGCGGAGACTGGCAACCACAGCCCATCGGGCCACGGGGTGGTGTACGTGATTTCCTGCGTCGGTCGCGGGCCGGAATTGGTCGAAACAGTCGCCGAGACAACCACGGCGTCGCTGCAGATCGCGTCGACACTTTTGCGTGCGGTTCGAAATCACGAGAACGAGGAGGGTGACGAGCCTGTGTTGCCCAACATTGCGAGCGTCAAAGTGCCCACGGTTCACGTTCCGCCGTCGAGCATTGCCGCGATCGGTGTTTCCGTCAACGGCCAACTACTTGGTGCCACTCAAACGCTGACCGATCTCGGCGAGTTGGCCACGCGCCGCTCCGAAAGCCAACTTCCTTGGACCATCGGCCGTGCGGTCGCGAGGCGAGTTCTGAAAGAGGCCTCGGTGTCGGCCACGTCCAATGCCCTGGGCCTGACCGGCAACGCCGCCTCCGTCTTTGAGTTTGCGTCGGTCAACGCTTGGAGCGCGACAGAGCACGCGGACACTCGCTGTTGGAGCCTTCTACCTCGAGAAATTCAAGTCCTTCGCGCGGAACTGCCCGCCGGACAGCACCAACTGACGCTCTCACCGCTCGCTGGCAGCGGAGAAGTGTTTGCGGCACCCTCGGTTTCGACCGTTCAGGTGGTCGATGGCCAAAACCAGTATGTCATCGTGATCGCGCCGGAAAACATCGTTTCGGTAATCGACTGACTCCTCTGACTGGACGTAAGAGCAGCGCACGCCGTTGCGCAAGCGACATCATTTACTCCATCACTGCTTGATCCGCACTCATCGACGCCTCGCACCGCGATCGT
>JBCBLJ010000375.1:0-7788 GCA_038520195.1 Planctomycetota bacterium | reverse complement strand
CGCCCTTGGGGAGCGAATGGACCATGTCCGCCGATCGATCCCAGACTTTCGTGATACCGCGCGCGTCTGCGCCGCCAACGAGCCGATCGTCTGTCGACCAGGCGACGGTGTTCACGAAGTGTGAAAGCGGAATCGTTTTGACGGGATCCAGCGAGTTGGATCGAAAGACTCGAAGCTTGTTGTCGGAGTAGCCAACTGCAAAGTGATCTCGGCTGTTTGAGATAGAAAGCGACACCGGCGCGGCGCGTGGAGCGTTGAAATCAACGCGTCGGTCTTGATCGATCTCCTGAGCGAAAAGAGTGCCGTTGGCGGCCGCGATCAACAGCCTGTTGTTGTTGAGGAATTCGATGTGACGAACAGCGACAGCGAGGGAAACGGTTCTCAATCGCCCTCCGTCTGGCATCCCATAGACTTGGACCACACCGTCGTTGCCTGATGTCGCGAATACTTTGCCGTTGGGCGCGAAGGCAACATCGGTCACCGTTTCGCTGTGCTGAAACGCGCGTGAGCCAACGGTCCACTCGATTCCTCGACGGGAGGAGAATTCTTCTTCGAGACGACGATCAAACTCCGAGGGGATTGCGCGCATCAGACCGAGGTACTCTCCGCGCAAGGTTCGCCCCACACCACGGGACAGCGCCGTGGCGACACGCGATCGTAAAACTCGCTGATCGGGATGGTCGGCAGTCGAGGTCGTCTGGTGATTCCATCGTGTAATCAGTGAACGCAACGCACGTCGTTCTGCAAGCAGGGTGGTCGGCGTCCACTCGGGCGTGAAGGTGAAACGATCGCCCCATCCGATTTCGAGTCCCTGTTTCAGCGTATCGAATCCCATGCGTTCCAAGCGGAAATCCGCCGTGCCAGGTGGAAGCCACACTTCGGTCGTGCCGTCGCGCGAAATGGGGATGGACTGCTCGTTGATGACCAGCCGACTTCCCTCGGTCTGATCATCGACACTCCACAGGATCCGAACCGATGCCCTCCCCGACTGTGACGCGAGGACGGCGACTACAATGGAAATCAAGGATGCCACGATCGCGAGACGCAACACACGGAACCGTGGTGGAAGAACCGGTGTCGCTTCCGCGCCCGGTGGTTGTTCGTTGACCGTCATGGGTTTGCGCGTGACCAGTGCCGGCAAGACGTCGTCAAGATCGCTCGCGGAATCGCCGCTTAGTTCGTCGTCTTCGGCTTCCGACCGATGAGGTGGCGACGGTCGTTGCGAAACGATGGGCGGTGTGGAATGGAATTCAGAGCCGGGACTGGTACGAGCCAACCGCAGGGCGTCGGCGACTTCGGCCGGTGTCCCGAAGCGTCGAGCGGGATCCGGCTCGAGGCAGCGATCGACGACGCCGGCAAAGGCTCGCGGGCAGGACGGAAAGACCGAAGCGATCTTTGGCGGAGCATTGCTGAGCCTCTCAGAGAGTTTTTCGGAGAGGCGATCCGCTTTCGTCAACTGCCGACCACTTAGCATTTCGAAAAGCGTCGCACCGAGACTAAAGATGTCGGCGCGAATATCGACGGAGGACGCGTTCTCTAGTTGTTCCGGCGCGATGTAATCGAGCGAGCCGAGTACAAAGTCGCGGGAATTGGATTCGGTAGAATCGTCGAGCCGGTGACCTGCGATCCCGAAGTCGACGATCTTGAGACTCGGTCGACGGGAATCCGGGTCGGTAAACAGCATCAGGTTCGAAGGCTTGATATCCCGATGAACCAAACCGGATTCATGGATGTGCTGCAAGCCGGCGGCAACAAACTCAACCATTCTCGCCGCGAGGGCGGGCGCGACAGTCCGTTGGGACTCCAGCCACGTTCCCAAGTCGGGGCCTGAGATGTACTCCATGACCAGGAACTCCGTGTCCCGGACTCGGTCCGACATGAAGCACTTCACCACGGCGGGATGATCGAGACGCTTCAGAAAGGTGACTTCGCGCCGAAACCTCTGGACGTACGCTGCGTCGCCCGCGAGTTTGGGAGACAGGATTTTGAGCGCTCTTCGCTCAGCGGTTTGGAAGTGCAAGACGTCGTAAACAGCGCCGGTCGCCCCGCCGCCGACCTTACGGCGGAGGACATAGTCACCCAGTTGAAACGTCGTTCGGCCGAAGAGAAGTTGTTCCGCCTGCCAACGCGTCAGCAATCGTCGTCTCACCAAGTCAGTGGCGAGCTGTTTCCCGGTGCGGGGTTCGGCCGCCTCGATCGTCAGCGACTCCCGCTGCGACGGTGTGAGCAATCGGCTTTCGATCAATCGATCGACGAAGTCTCTCGCGTTGCTGTCCATGACGAGCATTGTGATGCAATGAGCGGCCGTGTCGAGTCGGTGCGCTGACAGTTGCTCGACGCGGCGATACGATCTGTTAGTGTAAGCGGCGGTGCTTCGCGAGCCCGTTGGTCGAACGATGAACGTGCACGGATGCATCGTGTCACGCCTGATGCAGGATCGTCCACTTCCTCTTGTCCTTGTTTACGCCGAGCCCGAAAGCACTTGTGGAAAGCCACCGGACGTTCCCGTTTGCATGGTCACGCGAGTACCCGGATTCGCTCGGGGTGATCCAGCATTTTCGCGTGGATCGACTCATCGGCGAAGGTGGAATGGGGTTTGTCTTCGAGGCCGTCGACACTCGGCTGAAGCGGCCGGTGGCGTTGAAACTCGTCAAGCCCGACGCGTCGACGGGCGCATCGGGCTACCAGCGGTTTCTTCGCGAGGCCCGGCTAATGGCTTCGATCCAGCATGAAAACATGGTCACCATTTTCGACGTGGGTCATGTGGGTGACTTTCCGTTCTTGGCGATGGAGTTGCTCGAAGGGGAAACGCTCGAGTCGCGGTTGACTCGCGAGCGGCGAGTGCCACCGGCGACGGTGACCGGCATCGTGAGGCAGATTTGCCGCGGGCTCCGCGCGGCCCATCGTGAAGGCATCGTTCACCGCGACATCAAGCCAAGCAACCTTTGGCTGCAGGCGCCCGATGACACGGTCAAGATATTGGACTTTGGGTTGGCTCGCGATACCTCGAGCGCTTTGACCCAGGCGGGAAGTCTGCTCGGGACGCCAAAGTACCTCTCGCCCGAACAGGCGCGGGGTGAGCCGGTGGATGTCCGCACCGACCTTTATAGTCTTGGAGTGACCGCCTACCGAATGCTGTCGGGGCAGTTGCCGTTCGACGAACCAACCACGACACAGCAGTTGTCCGCGATTGTCGCCAAACGCCCCAAATCGATCGGGACGTTGTGTCCGGGTCTACCTGACGAACTGATTCATGTAATCGACGGCCTACTCGCGAAGGAGCCAGAGGATCGTCCCGCGGATGCGGAGAGTGTGATCCGCCTGTTGGATGCCATCGTCGAGGTGCGAGGCGCGCGGTCGACGATACTAAGTAGATTCGTGACAGCGATTGCGTCGCCGACGGCGCTCATTGTGTTGGGCTCGGCGATTGTCCCGGGAGCGGTACTCTATCCGATTTTGACGTCGAGCCAGTCGATGGCCGTGATGTCGAACGAAAGCATCGCGACGCCGTCACCATCGGAACTTGACGATGACCTTCCCGTGCCCCGGTCGGTCCAGTCGCGGCGTGTAATTGTGGAAAGCGATTTTATCACATCGATGCGTCGAGCGGGCCCGTCGCGCGCGACTCACGTTAACGTGAGTTATCAGCCAACGTATGTCCGTGAGTCGGCTGTGTTCGAGTTTGATCTGACGGACTTGCCCGATGACAAAGAATGTGTCGATGCCGCGTTCACACTCACGCTCAAAGGCGGCGCTTCGTCCGCGGGGGAACGCTCCTTACTCGTGCTTGCACGCACCTTGAATGAGTCGACGCAACCGGCTTCGTCGCTGACAGTAATGGCTGAAATGATCGAAATGAAGCAGGTAGTCACGATCGGTCGATTGCAGTTCGACAATGCGGGCTATCGCAAGAATGGGTTTCCCGATGGCGTGAGGTTGCGTTCGTCCGAGTTGATCGAGCTGATTCGTGATTCTCGGGATCGTCGGATCGAAATTTGGGTCTGGCGAACCGACATGTCCAACGCCCAAACTCACTTTTACGCGAATCCCGAACAACCAGAGTTCATGCCGAAGTTGTGGATGGATTTTCGCGGCCCGATGCCGTGACGTGCAGATGAACAAGACACCAAACCGGAACGAATCAAACGTCTGGGATCTTCGGCAGATATCGACGCAGTGGTCAGCGGTCAGCGACGCGAACTTCTTTGTGCTTCGTTACGTCGACGCGATTCGACACTACCTGAACCGTTTGCTTCAGAATGAGGACGACGTCGAGGACGTGTTGCAGCAATTTCTCGTGAAGGTCATCGAGAATGGGTTCGAGCGAGCAGACCCCGACAAAGGCCGGTTTCGACACTACCTGATCCGCGCGATTCGCAACGAAGTAGTTACATGGCAGCGAAAACGCTCCAAACATCGGTCGTTTTCAATCGAGGCGATGGGCGAAACCGCCGATGGCCAACGGGATGAAATACATCGATCTTGGGACGACCAATGGTACCAGTGCGTTCTCAAGCGTTGCTGGAAACAGTTGCGGCAACACCAGGCCGAACGAGCCGGAAACCTCGCGTATTCCGTCTTGTCGACTGCGAGCGAACATGTGGGAATGAGTTCGGAGAAGCTCGCCCGAAGGGTCTCGGAAGCCACTGGGCAACCGCTTGGCGCTGCGGCATTTCGAAAGCAGTTGAGCCGTGCCAGGCGAGTCTTTGCCGAGTCGATCATTAAAGAGGTTTCTGAGACGTTGGAACATCCGACGCCCGAGTCGGTTCAATCGGAGCTGCGGGAACTTGGGCTGATTGGGTTTGTCTCGAGTTTCTTTCCCGAGAGCTGGAAAGAGTCCGAGGTCGATCGGTAGCCATCCGCTCCCACGCGTCTGGCGATGCCTCGTTCACCCGAACTTCAGGACCGCTTGCCCCCAGGCTGGTGGAAAATTCGCACTTCTTCGAGCGTGTTTCGACGAATTCGGTGCGGGTTCTGTGGACAGTCGCGAGTGGCTCCGTTTGCAAGCACAACGGATATCGCTTGTCTACTTGTCCATGGATTCACCGCATGTCTTTCACGACGAAATCCCACACCACGCTGTGGCTGACTTTGGTCTGCGTTTTTGGAGGGGGCCTCCGAACGGAGGCTCAACTCGTTCCGGACCTTCCCGAAACCCCGTACAACTACTCCGACATCACGCTACCACAACACTTTTTGGTCAATGGATTCCCGGCGAATCAACGCCAGAACGCGGTGATCGACAACGATAACACGCCGTCGGACAACCCGATCACCGATGCGGGTGCGACCTTGGGACGTGTGTTGTTTTACGAGCGGAAACTGAGTGCGAATGAGACCGTCGCATGCGCGAGTTGCCATCAGCAGACATTCGCGTTTACCGATCCGCTTCCATTGAGTGTCGGGTTCGAGGGAGGCCTGACGCGTCGTCGCTCCATGAGTCTCATCAACGCGCGGTTCTACGAATCGGGAAAGTTCTTTTGGGACGAGCGAGCCGACACACTTGAGGATCAGGTGCTTCAACCGATTCAAGATCACGTCGAAATGGGCCTGTCGCTGGAAGAACTGGTTTCGGTCGTCGAGTCGCAAGCGTACTACCCCGAGCTCTTCGAAGCCGCCTTTGGTGACGCCGACGTCACGGCGGAGCGGATCTCTCTCGCACTCGCACAATTCGTCCGTAGCATCGTGAGTTATCGATCGAAGTACGACGTGGGGCGAGCCCAGGTGAATTCTCCGCTCGACGCTTTCCCGAATTTCACACAGCAAGAGAACGCGGGCAAAAACCTGTTCATGCGACCGGTTCCCGGTACACAGGCAAGTTGTGTGGCTTGTCACATGAGCGAGGCGTTCATCACGCCCGCACGGTTCAACGCACCGCCGACGGTGACTTCCGATGCCACCAACAACGGTCTCGATGTCGAATCCACGATCGACTTCGGTGTGATGGAGGCGACCGGCAATGAGGCGGATGACTTTAAATTCAAAGTGCCGTCGCTACGCAACATCGCCGTGCGTCCGCCATTCATGCACGATGGGCGGTTCGAGACACTTCAGCAGGTGGTTGGGTTTTACAGCAACGGCATCCGCAACCATCCGAACTTGCATCCGATTCTTCGAGGTCCAAACGGTCAGCCGGTTCGCTTTAACTTCAGTCCGCCGCAACGCGCCGCGATGGTGGCGTTCCTCGAAACGTTGACGGACGAGGAAGTCATGACCGAGGACATGTACAGCGACCCGTTCATCTTCGTTCCGCCGCCACCACTTGTGGAAGGATTTTTGTTGAATGCGGGTGACCCGCAACGATCCGTCGTGACCGAGTTGTCGGTCTTCTTCGACCAAGAGGTGAACGCCGCCGATTCCGCATTCGAAGTGGTTGACCGCGCAACGGGACTGGCCGTCCAGGGACTGGTGATTGCGAGCCAAGTTGTCGAAGAAAAGACGATCGTAAATCTGACGTTTGCCGAGGACGCTCGCGTGGTCTTGCGAGCCAACGGGGAGCATTCATTGATCGATGGGAATTATCAATTGAACATCCGAGCGACCGATGTGACCGCCGTCGGCGATGGCCCGGCGATGGAGCTTGACGTGGCGTTCGGGACCACCGAAGAACACCAGTTCTTTTGTTTGTTCGGTGACGCCGACGGTGATCGGGACGTGGACGGCGTCGACTACGGGCACCTCTCCCAAACGTTCTTTCGATCGGCCCCCGACCCGAACTACAACCCGGTGTTCGATTATGACGGCGATGATGACGTCGACGGACAGGACTTTGGCCAGTTCTTCTCTCGATGGATGATGACCATGCCGTTCGCGGGATCGAATCTATCGTTTTGATCCGATAGCGAAGAGCAGCGAATGATTGATGGGCCTGGGTGGGGCGGGTAAACTCGGCTGGCCCGCTCACTCAATTAGAAGCCGTTCATGTCCCGCTGCCTCCTGTTTTCAACGTTGATCCTCATTGGTTTTTTGGGGAACAACTCGTGGGCCAGCGTCGATGGTTCGGAACGTCCGCACGTCATGCTGATCCTGCTTGACGATTCCGGATGGACGGATTTTGGCTGCTACGGTAGCCGCATCGAAACGCCAAACATCGATCGATTCGCGGATGAGTCGATGCGATTCACGGACTGTCATTCGGCCGCGCCGAACTGTTCACCGTCTCGGTGCGGTCTCTTGACGGGCAGGACTCCGTCGCGAGCCGGCATCTACAGCTATCTTCCACCCGGGCACGTGATGCATCTCCGGGATGAGGAAGTAACGATCGCCGAGTTGCTGCGAGCGGCCGGCTATCGCACGGGGCACTTTGGCAAGTGGCATCTCTCGCGACTGATGTCGGATCAGCCACAACCTTCCGATCAGGGATTTGATGAGTCACTCGGGACGGACAACAACGCATCGCCGAGTCACTTGAATCCAAAGAACTTTGTCCGCAATGGCAAAGCGGTGGGAAAGACCGAGGGCTATTCCTGCCAACTGGTCGTCGACGCGACGCTCCAGTGGCTGGGCAAGACGGTGCGATCGGAGGCCGCGCCGACGTTTAGTTGCGTGTGGTTTCACGAACCACACACACCGATCGCGTCGCCGCCGGACTTGGTTGCAAAGTACATCGGCCGTGACGAAGGACTCAAGAAGAAGCACGCGGAGTATTACGCGAACATTGAAAATGTGGATCGAGCCGTCGGTCGGTTGTTGGCGGGGCTTGAAAAACTTGAGATAGCCGACGACACCTTGATTTTTCTGACCTCGGACAACGGGCCACTCAACGAGTTTTCAAAACAAGGGTTGCGT
>JBCBLJ010001122.1:0-2013 GCA_038520195.1 Planctomycetota bacterium | reverse complement strand
GAACCGTCACGATTCCGGGGATGGTGCAGGACCGCCCGGGGATATCGGACCGTGGGGTGACATCGCCGGCGGTCGGTTCGATCGCCGAGATCCACGTGTACCCCGGAGATACAGTCCGCCCCGGAGAGCGACTCGTAACGATCGCGTTGTTCAGCGAGTATCTCCAAGCAACTCAATCGGAACTGTTCAAGGCATCGCGCGAGATCGCATTGCTTCGCAAGGATATTGAGCGACTTTCGGCGGTCGCAGACTCCGGTGGCATCGCGGGTTCAAAGCTGATCCAAATGCGAAACGACATTGAGCGGCAAGAGACTCTGACGCGGTCCGCGAGGCAAGAATTGCTCAACCGCGGACTCTCTCCAACACAGGTTGACCAGGTTATTCAGGGCAAATTCAGTTCGACGATCGAAGTCGTCGCGCCACCACCGCCGGCCATTGCAAACTCCTCCGGCGTAGATCGAGAATTCGCGATCACACAGGCCAGCTTTGTCACAAATGACTCGTTGGGTGAACCAATTGCCTACGAGGTACAGGCGCTCGCAATCGAACTCGGTCAAACGGTTCAAGCCGGACAGCTGATCGCTGACTTGGCGAACCACAGGCATCTCTATGTCGTGGGTTACGCTTTCAAACGAGAAGCCGGATTACTGGAGCAAGTCGCCCGGGATGCTCGTGAAATTGAGATCGAGTTCGCAGACGATGATGCCGAACTCTGGCCGGCATTGCCCCAGTCATTTCAGATTCGTCATCTTTCCAACTCGATCGATGTCAGGAGCCGCACGTTTGACTTCTTCGTTCCGTTGAAGAACGAGTCCCATAGCTACGACAAAGGCGGCGAGACATTTCTCGTTTGGCGTTTCCGTCCCGGCCAACGTGCGAGGCTCCATATCCCCGTGGAAAAGTACGAGAAAGTCTTCGTGCTTCCGGTCGACTCGATCGCCAGGGAGGGTCCCGAGGCGTACGTTTACCGGCAGAACGGCGATCTTTTCGACCAGATTGCGGTCCACGTTCTCTACGAGGATCGCCGATCGGTAGTGATCGCAAACGATGGAAGTATCGTGCCGGGAAGCTACCTCGCGCAGAACGCGGGTGCGTCACTCCGTCGTGTCCTGAAGTCGCAATCCGCTGCGGGAGAGCGGTCCGGTTTTCACGTCCACGCGGATGGCACTGTCCATCGGCCCATTAGGTGACGTGCCATGTTGGACGCTTTGATCCGCTACTCGCTTCGCTACCGGATGCTGGTGATGATCACCAGCCTGATCGTTCTCGCGTACGGTTCCTACCTGGCGACGCAGATGACGATCGACGTCTTCCCCGACCTGGATCGTCCCCGAGTCGTCGTGATCACGGAGGCCCCCGGGCTTGCGACTGAAGAAGTCGAGACACTTGTCACCCAGCCCATTGAAATCGCGATCTTGGGCGCCAACGGTGTCCAGGCCGTGCGTAGTCAGAGTTCAGCGGGATTGAATGTTCTGTATGTAGAGTTCGACTGGGATACCGAGATCAGGACCGCTCGACAGACCGTCAGCGAGCGTCTCGCCACGCTCAGCGGTGTCCTGCCCGAGGGAATTCGCCCGCTGATGACGCCACCTTCGTCGATCATGGGGCAAGTTGTGGTCGCCGGGGTCTATCGCCAAGCAGGTCCAAAGGGTGGGTTACTCACGCCGATCGACCAAACGCCCTTTGTTGCCGAACTGACCGATTCGACAAACGGTCACGAGATCAGTGTTTGGAAGCCTCTCGATCGTCACAGAGTCAACAAATGGGTGCTCATCGATCACCAAAAAGTCTCCATCGCTCACGCTCCCGCCGACGAAGACCTCGTTGTGCTGGCCGATCTCGAAATCGAGGGGCAGAGACACGAAGTTCGATTTGAGTCGGAAGCGAAACGATCACTGGAACTTCGAACGATTGCGGACTGGATCGTTCGTCCGCGTCTGCTCAAAGTGACTGGCGTTGCTGAAGTGTTTTTGGTGATCGATGAGCACCCATTTGTTGACTCTGTGACGATCG
>JBCBLJ010000262.1:0-9616 GCA_038520195.1 Planctomycetota bacterium | reverse complement strand
GCGAAAGGTCTCGGGTGTTGGCATCGCAAAGGAGAAGGTTGGACCCGAGTCCGTGTGTCTCAGCGGCCGACATTGTCCGAGGCGGTGTTCGTCAGTAGCCAGCACCAAAACCACGCTCGAAAATCCAATTCCCGCTCGCATCGCCTTCTCCAGGACTTCATCGGGTCACGAAAACTACCCGCTGACGTGATACCAACGACGCGTCGCCAGCCACAACCCAGATCGGCATGCTCCGTCGGGAGCGCAAACTCTGCAGGCGGTCCGGAAGATGCCAAACGGTTCGGTGACCACCAGTCATCTTGCCGCCACCGAGACCGGACGCCGCAAAACCAAGACCGCGATCACTCTGTCGCCAGCCGCTCCAACACCGCGCCGTGCAACGTGCCGTTGGTCCCGACGCCGTCACCACCCCGCACCGTCGCCTCGCCTTTCCAACTCGTGAACTGGCCGCCCGCCTCGGTCACCACCGGCAAAATCGCCGCGACGTCCCATGCATTGCAAATCGGATCGATCATCACGTCTGCCCGCCCCGTCGCGACGAGCAGGTAACCGTATCCGTCACCCCAAGTCCGCGTGATCCAACACTCGCGTTCGAGTCGTTTGTAGACCTCGCCGGCTCCGCGCGCCTCAAACGAATCGACCTGGCTACTGACGAACACCGCCTCGGACAATGTCGGCCGCTGAGACACACGGACTCGGGTCCAACCTTCTCCTTTGCGATGCCAACACCCGAGACCTTTCGCCGCGACGACCATCTCACCCAACGCCGGAATGAAGATCGCGCCACCGACCGGCTCGCCATCCTGCTCCACCGCCAAGAGGGTCGAATACAACGGCACACCGCAAACGAATGACTTCGTCCCGTCGATCGGATCGACCACCCAACGGTAAGCCGACTCGCCCGTCTTCTCGGCAAATTCTTCGCCTTGAACGGTATCATCGGGATATAAGTCATCGATCCTCGATCGCACCAGCTGTTCGGCCTCGCGGTCCGCAATCGTGACCGGCGACTGGTCCCCTTTGGCGTCCACCTTCAACGTTGGCGAACCAAAGTACTTCAGCGTGTGCTCGCCCGCCGCAGTCACCACCTCGACAAGACCCTTCAAGCGGCCGCCAAACCCATCGGACCACTGGTCGGGATCTCGCTCGACGTCACTCATGATTCACTCGCCTTCTCGTCCGACTTCGCGTCGACATTCTCGTTGGGAAAGAAAAACGATTGATACAGCAACATCCCGGCACCGACCACCAGCAACGAATCAGCGATGTTAAAGTTAGGCCATTTCCACTCCTGATTGGCTTGCCATAAGATCCAGTCTCGAACCCCACTCTTCCATTCGATCGGATAGTCGTCCTGCCACCAAAGCCCGAGTCGGTCGTAGAGATTGCCGCCGATGCCTCCCAAGACCAAACCAAGAGCCACCGTCAGCCACCACGACTCCGCCGCTCGGTATCGGAACAACCACGTGCAGATGCCCACCGCGGCAATGACCGACACGACCGCGAACAAGGTTCCCTGCCCTGCCCCGAAACCGAATAGCGCTCCGGGATTGACGGCGGTCTCGATCCCGAAATAGGGCTCGATCACCCACCAAATGTCGCTCTGCCCGGGCAATCCTCGCCAAGCAAAAATCGCCTGCTTGCTCCACAGATCGAGCGCACAACCAAACACGCCCAGAGCAGCGAATGCCCCGAAGCGATTCCACAGCGAAATCGGTTTCTCGGCGGTGCGGACGTTGGAATTCGGGTCAGCCATGCGAGAATTGCTCGTGATGTGGGCGCGAATCGACTGCTAGAATCCGCCGGATGTCCGGTCAAAATCAAGAGCGGATACGAAAACTTTCCGCGACCGCATCGGTGTTCACGGGACATTTCCCCCGCTCCGACCTATCCTCCAAGCGAACGTTTTCCCCGAAATTCCGTCGCCATGGCAACCACCGCAACACCGCTCCGAACTGACGTCGCCTTCCAGCAGTGCATCAACCCGGACTGCGCCGCGACATTCGAACCCGGCGAGCTTCACACCTCGTGCCCAAAATGCGGCTACCTGCTGGACGTCAATTATGACTGGGACCGGGCCGCCGTGCCGTCCAAGCTCAGCGACTTCGAAGCCATGTGGAGTCGCCGAACCGACCCCGTCCGCTTCTCCGGCGTTTGGCGCTTTCATGAGCTACTCCCCTTCGCCCCCCAGGACCGTGTCGTCACCGTTGGTGAAGGCCAGACGCTCCTGCAACAAACCGACGCCGTCGGCGATTTCGTCGGCATGGACAAAGGACAATTGCACCTCCAGTACGAAGGCATGAATCCTTCGGGGAGTTTTAAAGACAACGGCATGTGTGCGGCGATCACACACGCCAACATCCTCGGCGCCAAGCGTGCCGCCTGCGCCAGCACCGGCAACACCTCCGCATCGTTGGCGCTGTACTGCAGCGCGACGCGGTTGATGAAAGCCATCATCTTCATCGGCTCCGGGAAAATCTCTTACGGAAAACTCAGCCAAGCACTCGACTATGGCGCGCTGACCGTTCAGATCGCCGGCGACTTCGACGATGCCATGATCCGCGTCAAAGAAGTCTCCCAGGAACTCGGCATCTACCTCGTCAACAGCGTCAACCCGTTCCGGCTCGAAGGCCAAAAGACGATCATGATGCGTGTGCTCGAGGCGCTGCGATGGGAGGTCCCCGACTGGATCGTCGTTCCCGGTGGCAACCTCGGCAACAGCAGCTCGTTCGGCAAAGCGTTCATTGAACTGAAACAGCTCGGCTTGATTGACCGCGTGCCACGGCTTGCGATCATCAACGCCGGCGGCGCGGACACGCTTTACGAACTTCACGAGCGACGAGGCCTTCGCTGGAACGGCGGTCACGTGAATCTGGATCCAATCCGCGAGTACATGGACTACATGGACCAGCACGGCATCAAAGCCGACACGCTGGCCAGCGCGATCGAAATCAACCGTCCGGTGAACCTCAAGAAATGTCTCCGCGCCCTGGAGTTCTGTGACGGCGTCGTCCGCCAAGTCAGCGACCAAGAAATCCTTGACGCGAAAGCCAAAGTCGGCGCGGGCGGATTTGGTTGCGAACCCGCCTCGGCCGCCAGCGTCGCGGGCGCCAAGTTACTGCGTCGCGAAGGCGTGATCGCACCGAGTGACCGAGTCGTCTGTGTGCTGACCGGCCACGAACTGAAAGACCCCACCGCGACGGTCGCCTATCACACAACCGACCAAGAAGTCTTTCAAAAGACCCTCGGCAGCCGCGGCGTTTCAAAAGCCTCCTACGCCAACAAAGCCATCGCGGTCCCCAACGTACTGGACGACATCATCAAAGCCATCCAGCTCTACGCGTAAGGTGGGAACAGCCATGACACCGCCGCCCCAAGCTCGTACTCTGCGTCGCGGTGATCACATCGGTTCGTGAAGGCTCCGCTACGAGCGCCCGGCTTTCTACGGCCATCTCTTTCGTGTCCACCGTGTGTCGATGATCGCCCTCGGTTGCTGTGCACGTCATCAGGGAACCCGACCCAACAATACTCCCCGGCCGCCAAGAGTCTGGCTCTGGCGTTGAAGCAATGCACGCCATTGCAATCGACCTGGGTGGGAGTCAAAGCCCATTTTTGAGACGCGAACTTGCGGTCGATTCCGCTTCGAAGTGTCCCGTCAGGTCGCCATTTGAGTCCATCGTCTGCGACCGACTTGGCAGCGGAAACCGCATGCATTTCCGGCGATTCTGGCGGAGTTTTGCGGCTCTTGAGGAACTTCCCGATTCGCGTCTTTACGTTGTAACGCCCTCCGCGCGTTTCCGCCTCTGCGTGTGTTCCACCTTTTCAACTCCAACTTCTACTCAGGGGTAAAACCATGTCGGGTCATGTCAGCAAACACTTGGATTGCGCGGTTCCAGAAGAAGACGCATGGATCACGCGATATATCTCTTATGCAAGCGTGCCATCAGGCTCGGTCAAAATCACCGTTGCCGACACCAGCGATTAGGCGGGCACTTACGCCTACGCCAATACCTGGTTCGGCAAAGTCATTGCGGTAAAAAGCTTCAACAACTTTGCGAAGAAAGTGCAGTCGGCGGCTGGAACCAAGTTGATCGGTCGCCTGGCGATCTACGATCATGGCTCGACCCTCGGCTTTGAAGTCGGCGATCAAACCGTGTCCGCCACCAGCTTTCATCCCAACCATCCGATTCGCCGCGAGTTGTCAAAACTGAAAGGGAAGTTCGCGAAGGGTGGTTACATCTATCTTGGCAATTGCTACTCCGGCCAAGCGACACAAACACTCAAAGAGCTTGCCAAGCTACTTGGCGTCACGGTTTACGCGAACACCGGCGCGGTTCGTCCGGCACTCAATGTCGCCCACGGCAGTCTGGTGAAAGTCGACCCCAACGAGACGGTCAAGGTCTACGGAAAACCGGCAACGAAAAAGAAGAAGTAGCCGGTCGGCGACGATGGCAACCGCCCGTGCGAGATAGTTCGCCCGAGCGACGGTGGCCAAAAGGCGCTGGGTTGAGACCGATGCGTCTGGCTCACATCACTCCGTACCTGCCGACGCTCTCCGAGTCCCTTTCGTGTCCTTCGTGGTTCACACTGCTCTCATACCTGCGGCGCGTCTTCCTTCTCCTTTCTCCCGTCCCCTTGGTGTCCTTCGTGGTTCACTCCCCTCAACCCCACCCTCACCCACTGCCCGCCACGCACTTCCCTTTTCTCCTCACCTCTCCCTTTCGTGTGTTTCGTTTGTTTCGTGGTCCACACTACTCCTACACGTCTCCTTTCTCCCTTTCTCCCTTTCCCCTTCGTGTCCTTCGTGCCCTTCGTGGTTCACTCTCCTCAACCCCAACCTCACCCACTACCAGCCACGCACTTCCCTGTCTTCCTCACCTCTGCCTTTCGTGTGTTTCGTGGTTCACTCTTCCCCACGATCCTCTACATCGCATCCCCCAAGTGCTCCCTTAACCGCCTGAGAATCCGACTTCGCGTTTGCCGCACGGCTGCGGCGGTGATCTCAAACTCCTCCGCCACCTTCGCGGTAGTCACGCCGTCGATAACGGCGCGCTGAAAAACCTCCCAGGACCGGTCGGCGAATTCGTCGCGAATCTGCCCGATGCCGCGGGCCAGCAGATCATTGAGCGCGTTGTCTTCGCTCGGCTCGGCATCCGGCACCGAGACCGGATCGGCAACCGCGTGAATTCGGTGCATCGCGGTACTGCCGCCTTCTCCGGCCGCGTGCCGGGCTATCTGCCGCGCACGATCGCGAATTTTGTTCGAAGTGATCGTCCACAGCCAAGCCCGAAAGGAACCGTCTCGGCGCTGAGGCTTGAACGTCACCAGTGCCCCCGAAACCGACGCAAACACATCTTGGATCACGTCGGACGTCGCATGAGAATCCAATCCGCATCGACCGCACCAATGGGCGACCAATGGTCCATACAAATCCACCAACTCGCCCCACGCCAGTGAATCGTGTCGCCGAGCCCGAGATAAGAGACTTTCACGGGTCATGCCCGAATCCGCTTCCATCATTTTCCAAATCCCTGTCACGCGCCTTTCGTTCTTGGAAACAGTTGGCGATCTGGCGGTCGCCGTGACACAATTTTCAGAGTACTACGACGCGCGACGGAAAACGATGCCCGAACCCAAATCACCGTGTTTCTCAGACAAAGACCTGCGAAACTACCTGACCGGCTGGTCGCAGAACGAAGTGGCGACGAGAATCGAGTCGCATCTCGAACAATGCCAGGCCTGCGAAGCAACGCTGGTTCTGCTCGAACAGGATAGCGACACGCTGATCGAACGCCTGCGAGGCAGCGAAACGCAAAAACTCGCGGACGACAGCCAAATCGCTAAAGCGCTTTCACGCTCTCGCGGTCTTGTCCCCGTCGTTCGCGCAGCGGCCCACGATCCCATTCCTTCGGAACTGGAAACCGTTGGCTCGTACGAGTTGCTTCGCCCCATCGGCAGCGGCGGCATGGGAGCGGTTTACCTCGCCAAACACCGTGAACTGGGCAAGACGGTCGCGATCAAGCTCGTGCCGACGCGGCTCGGCCAGAACGACCAGCGAAGCGAGCGATTTCTGCGTGAGATGCGTGCCGCCGGCAAACTCAGCCATCCGGCGATCGTGAGTGCGACCGACGCGGGTCGCGAAGGCAATGTTCACTACCTCGTGATGGAGCACATCGATGGATTTGATTTGAGCCGGATTTGCCGAGGCAAACCACCGATGGCAGTCGCGGATGCGTGTGAGTTAATTCGCCGAACCGCGATCGGCTTGGACTACGCTCACTCCGAAGGCGTGATCCACCGCGACATCAAACCCTCCAACCTGATGCTCAGCCGTGACGGCGAGTTGAAGATTCTGGACTTTGGATTAGCGCGCATGGGTTCTTGGGAAGAAGCGCCCGAGTTGACCTCCGTCGGGCAGTTGATGGGCACACTTGACTACATGTCACCCGAGCAGGCCGAGCATCCCGAATCGGTCGACTACCGAGCCGACCTATATTCGCTCGGCGCGACCCTGTTTCGGTTGCTTACCGGCCGACCGCCGCTTGCCGCTGCGCCGGATCTTTCGCCGCTGGCGAAGCTAAAACTGCTCGCGGAACATCAGCCGCCCCGACTCGATACGTTACGCCCCGACATCCCGAAAGAACTAGTCGACCTTGTGATGGAGATGCTCGATCGCACGCCGACGGCGCGACCGCCGAGTGCTTCGCACGTGGCGGAGAAACTGCAGCCCTTTTGCCAAGGCCATTTGATTTCGACGCTGGCTCACAACGTTGTGAATACGAACGACGAAGTCATCACGCCGGCTCATTCAGTCGCACGCTCTTCGGACCCAGCAAGAGTTCCACCCCGCGGCCCAACGTCGCTCCGATGGATTGCCGCTGCGATGGTTCCTTTGTTCCTGCTCTTGGGAGGTTGGCTCACGATCGAGACGCAAAAGGGGCAACTGGTCATTCAGACCGATGCCGAGAACGTGACCGTTCAGGTCCTCAAGGACGGCAAGAAGCACCGGAAACTCAAAGCTAGCCGGGGCACCACCACGACTCGACTGTTCGCCGGTGAGTATGAACTGAGAATCGAAGGTCCAGACACAGGACTGGTCATCAACGGCCAGCAAGTCGAGATCAAACGCGGAGCAACGGCCGTCCGTGAGCTTGCACCCAAGCGAGTGCCCGCCTCGACGTACCTGACATCGCAATCGCTTTTGGAACCCGGACATGAATTGGAAATCAAGTGCCTGATCGACGAGAGCAACGACGGGACCTTTCAGGTCATGGCAGACCACACCATCAAACTTCGGATGGTGGGAGTCGTCTCGGTCAAGGGTGAGACACTGCAATCGCTTGAGAAAAAGCTGAACACGCTGTACGGCGAATGGTACGCAGCCGAGTTGATCGTCGAAGTTTTCTTCTCGAACTCCACTCTGAGTGAGATGGTTGCGGTTCGCGAAAACGCCGCCGCGTCCGAATCGCCCTCACGCGTCGATGTCGCTCAACCGGTCTACAACGGACAGCCACTCGACTTTTGGCTCTCGACACTGAAGTATGAGCACCAAGAAGAAAAGCTGGTCGAAGCCGTCGAGGCACTCGAGACGCTCGGCAAACAAACCCCCGAACGTGGCGCCGAAGTTTCTGCCGCGTTGCTTCGCACCATCACCAAGACCAACGCGTTCGAGCAATTGGCGGCGATCAACACGCCGGAGCAATACACCGAGTTAGTTCTCGAATGCCTTCGAGGCGATGATCAGAACGCAAGAATCCGACTGCTCGGGACAGGACTTCGATCATCCAAATGGACCGGACTCGCAGGTATGCGACGCATCCAGGAGTGGATCGACGAATCAATCTTCAGCATCGACGCCAGTGACACCAACAAGGAATTGATTCCTGCCAGCCGACACCTGTTCATCCGGTTGGCAGCCACGGGCGACCCCGAGATTCGCGATGCGGCGAAAGCGACTCTCCGCCGCGCGACACTCGAACAGCCGTACGTGATACCACCGAGTCTCTGGTTGAACTTCGAAAGAACGGTCGCCTACCCGTTCACCCAGCGTTTGAGTCTCGAACTCTGCGGCCAAGTGATCGCCGACCCAAAGGTCTCGGAGGAACAATTGACTCAAGCCCTCCTTCATCTTCGCTACGCGATCGAGTCTGGAGATGAGGATGCGATCGAGCAAATCAAAAACTTCGAGGCCGCGTTTTCTGAAGCGATTCCGCGGCTGTTGCAACGCGATCTTGAGGTACCTGGAAAACGCAATGCCTTCGTCGTGATCCACGACCCGCCACGCCACCTTGATCAACTCTCGTTTGCCGCGAGATGGCACCGCTGGAATGGAATTCGCTTTCAAGGGTTGGACCAATATGAGAGCCAACGGATTTACCCCCGCCTGCAGCTTTGCATGCTGGCCAACGATCTGGGTCTATCGAAAACGGCAAACGTGCAGCCGGCGTTGGCAAGCATTTTGGCGATCTGTCAGCCCGCCATCGATCGACTTGGCGAAAAGGATTCGGACCCGAAAACACTCTGGCGTGTTTTTCAAGCTCTCGAAGATCACCGGTCGAAGGATAAACCAAACGATTACTTCGACGTGTTGCTCGCCCACGAAGCTCGCCTCGGGATGCCAGATACTACCGACCAGTAGGCGGAGAACGACTTGAACAATAGCCCCGGTACGCAGGATCCAACGGATCGATAGACTAGGTGGAGTCGCTACGCTCGCCGAAAAGGGTCCGATGTCCGAACAACTGAAAGTCGCCGTTCACGGCGCGGCAGGCCGCATGGGTCGCCGCGTCGTCGCTCTCGCCTCTGCTGATTCCTCGATCCAAATTGCCGCCGCGATCGAGAATGACCAGCACCCGCTGCTGGGCCAAGACGCCGGTGATCTGGCCGGCG
The DNA here is from genome assembly GCA_038520195.1 of Planctomycetota bacterium. Classification (GTDB taxonomy): domain Bacteria; phylum Planctomycetota; class Planctomycetia; order Pirellulales; family Pirellulaceae; genus Stieleria. The sequence goes on along the minus strand of JBCBLJ010000262.1, from coordinate 727 downwards.
TCGACACGCTCGATGTTCCACTGGAATCCAAGTGGCCCGGTGACGTCGATGTCGTGATCGATTTCTCGCTCCCTGAAGCCATCGATCGTTGCATCGAAAAGTGCGAATCACACGATACTGCGCTCGTTGTCGCGACCACCGGGATGACAGACGCCCAAGTCGAACGGTTGCGCGACGCCGGGAACTCGATCCCGATCGTTTGGGCACCGAGCATGTCATTGGCGGTCAATCTATCGATGAAGGTTGCTCAGCAGATCACGGAAAAACTGCGCGACGTGCCCGGCGGCCTCGACATCGAAATCATCGAGCGCCACCATCGCTACAAGGCCGATGCGCCCAGCGGCACGGCGCTCAAGTTCGGCGACCTGATCACCGAAAAACTCGGCGATGAAACCAAACACGTGCATGGACGTGAAGGTCACACGGGTCAACGAACCCGCGATGAGATTGGATACCACGCGGTTCGTGTCGGCGACAATCCGGGCGAACACACCATCGTGTTTGGCATGCTCGGCGAACGCGTCGAACTCAATGTCGCCGCCAGCAGCCGAGACTGCTATGCGGCCGGCGCACTGGCCGCCGCGAAGTGGCTGACCGATAAGCCCGCCGACATCTACGACATGTTCGACGTCCTCGAAATGCAGTAGGGATTGGAGTTGGAAGCGGCAACTCTCAACTCTCAACTCTCAACTCTCAACTCTCAACTCTCAACTCTCAACTCTCAACT
>JBCBLJ010000697.1:0-4463 GCA_038520195.1 Planctomycetota bacterium | reverse complement strand
CCGACTTGGCTCGCCATCTTCGCACCCAGGTGCTCGAACCGATCAAGCATTCGTTGGTGGGCAAAGATGAGATCGTTGAACTGTTGGGTGTGGCGCTCGTCGCCGGCGAGAACCTCTTCCTGCTCGGCCCGCCTGGGACGGCAAAAAGCGCGCTGGTACTGGAACTCGCCGCCCGACTCCGCGGACGATCCTTCGATTATCTCCTGACACGCTTTACCGAACCGAGCGAACTGTTTGGGCCATTTGATCTGCGCCGGCTTCGCGACGGCGACCTTGTGACCAACACCGAGGGAATGCTGCCCGAAGCGGACGTCGTCTTCCTCGATGAGTTGATGAACGCGAACAGCGCGATTCTGAACAGTCTGCTTCTGGCTTTGAATGAACGTGTCTTCCGTCGAGGTCGCCAAACCGAACCGCTGCCGATGCTCTTCGCCGTCGGTGCCAGCAACCAATTGCCGGCCGATGATGCTCTCGCGGCGCTTTTCGATCGGTTCTTGATAAGGGTCGTCTGTGAGAACGTCCGTGACGACCATTTGGACGCCGTTTTGGATGCTGGTTGGCGACGTGGTCAGGCGAATCAGATTGAACCGGCACTCAGTGTGGACGATGTTCGAACACTCGGCACGCTCGTTGGTCAGGTCGACTTGGCGGCGGTTCGGCCCGCGTTGATCGAGTTGGTGACGCGACTTCGATCGCTGGGCCTCCCCATCAGTGACCGCCGTGCCGTACGGCTTCAAAGACTGATCGCCGCGAGCGCCGTTTTGTGTTCACGTGATCGAGCGGCGCTCAGCGATTTTTGGGTGCTCCAGCACATTTGGGATGCTCCGGCACAACGTGAGATCCTGACGGCGCAGGTCGAGGCCATTCGAGAGCGCTTTGAGGTGTACGACACCAACGCCCAACCAGAGCACCCGATGGCTCAACTTCAGCAGTCTCCCAACGCTGAGTTGTTGCAGAGTCAGCTCGACGCACTCGAAGCCGCCGGACACGGGGAAGCGGCGGAGGACGAACTGACACTTCTGGCGTCCCGCGTGGAGTGGGTCGCTGATGAAACGGCTCGAGATCATTTGCGGGGCGGTATCGAATCCTTGAGGCAGCGATGGCGGACGCCCGAATGAGTCCGATTGTCGGCTGGATCGTGACGTATGAATCGGACCCTCCGGAACGCGATTTGGTGTTGGCCGCCGAAGCGCAGGCGGAGTGGGCCGTCGACGAAGACCATTCACACTGGCTGAGATTTAGCGACCGCGACGCCGAGAGTTTTGCTCGCCTTTCGCGCGAATCGTTTCGCGTGGATGAGTTCGGAAGACTCTTTTCGGGCGATGAGCGAGTGCCATTTGGAGTGCTACCGAAACTGCAGTGGCGACCGGTTCAGGAAGTGATCGACGCGAAGTTGCCGGTCGCGGGTTATCCCGAGCAGGTCGCACACAAGTCGGTCGGAAACGGCGCGGTCGGCGATTGTGGGACTCGCATCGAAAAATTTCCATTGCGATTGGTCCCGGCACATCAGTCGACCCAGCGTTCGCCTCTGCCGGTCGCCGCGATTTCCGTGACCTTGCAAGGTCTTTCGACATGGGTGGAAGGCGCCGCGGCACGACGATTGGCTCGATTGCGTTGGGTCGTGCGAGATTCAACGGCATTGGTGATGGGCGAGTCGCTTCCACCCGTTGCCGGCGACTACTTCGTTCGAGTCGATCGATTGCTGATTCCCGCAGGAATGTGGTGGACGCCCGAGCTGCCGGCCGTGTCGGTTGTTCGACTGATGGACGGCCGCCCCACGCGTGCGGAAACACTGCATGTTTGGCAACGCGATCAGTCGGTGCAGCACGTTAAGGAAGACTCGTTTGCGACGCTTTCCCGAGCCGCGCTCCGGGCCTCACTCGCCGGTGGGCGGTGAATCAAGGGCCTTGCGTCTTCGCCGTCGGAATGCGACAGCACTGGAAATTACGACAGCACGCGTCGACTAAGAGAGTACTGGCCGACTAAGAGAGCACTGGCCGACTAAGAGAGCACTGGCCGACTAAGAGAGCACTGGCCGACTAAGAGAGCACTGGCCGACTAAGAGAGCACTGGCCGACTAAGAGAGCACTGGGCAAACGTCGAACCATTCGCGTTTCTGTTCGCCCATCCATTCGCTGGACTCATGGGGACCCCAGAGGCCGGTTTCGTAGGCGTGTAGCGGAGGAGCGGCGGGGCTTCGCCATGCAGCGATGATCGGGTCGATGATGCCCCAGGCGAGTTCCACTTCGTCGCTCCGAGCGAACAAGCTCGCATCGCCAAGAATCGAATCCAAGAGCAGTCGTTGATAGGCGTCCGGACTACTCCCGCTCCCGGAACTGAAAAAGTCGAAGTCCAGGGTGCTGGTCCGAGTCTTCATTTCGCTTTCGGGCACTTTGGATTCAAAGTGCAGCTGGATTCCTTCGGCCGGTTGCACTTGGATGACGAGTCGGTTGCCGACGGGCGTGCGAGTCTTTTCGCCGAACAAAATGTGTGGCACTTGTCGGAACTGAATCACGATCTGCGTCGTCCGGCAAGACATTCCCTTGCCGCTCCGCAGGTAGAACGGGACACCTTTCCATCGCCAGTTGTCACAGTAGAGTTTCAGCGCCGCAAACGTTTCGGTGTCACTTCCGGGAGGGACGCCTTCTTCCTGCAAGTAGCCTTTGTATTGACCACGGACGGTGTTGGAGGCGAAATCGGCGCCGACCATTTTCCGCATGCTGTGTAGCACCTTGACTTTCTCGTCGCGAACGAGCGCCGCGTCGTAACGCGCCGGTGGCTCCATCGCGGTGATCATCATCAACTGCAAGATGTGGTTCTGAAACATATCACGGAGAATGCCCGCGCCGTCGTAGTAACCGGCGCGGCGGCCGATGATGACTTCTTCGGCCACGGTGATTTGAACGTGGTCGACGAAATTTCGATTCCAGATCGGTTCAAAGATCGAATTCGCGAATCGAAGTGCAAAGATATTTTGCACCGTCTCTTTGCCGAGGTAATGATCGATGCGAAAGATTTGATCTTCGCGAAAGACCTTATGGATCGCCGCGTTGAGCGCCTGGGCGGTCTCAAGGTTGGTGCCGAACGGCTTTTCGATGATGACGCGGCGGAATCCGTCACTGTCATCGGCGAGTCCCGCGGCGCCGAGCTGCGCGATGGCTTCGGCGTACAATTGCGGCATCGTGGAAAGGTAATAGACGCGTCCCGCCGGTTCGCCCTGCTCGATGGACTCGAGAAACTCTTTCAAGGCAACGAAATCGCCGGCTTCCTTGATGTCGCCGGGTTGATAGAACACATTCGAACTGAAAGCTTCCCAGGCTTCATTGTCGAAAAGCGACCCCGCGAACTTTTCGGTCGTGTCGCGGAGGGAGTCGCGCCATTGATCGTGTTCGTAGCGGGAGCGCGAAACGCCAACGACACGAAGCGGTTCTTTGAGTCGATTCTTTTTGAAGTTGCTGTAGAGGGCGGGGATCAGTTTACGGCTGGTCAAATCGCCAGACGCCCCAAAAATGACGATCGTGTGAGCCATGAATCCATCTCCCCCAAGGTTCAGTTCGCGAGTCGGTTTGTGGCCAGCGAGAGTATCGCGAACGCTCCGTTCGCACCAGATCGCATCTCGCACTCGGTCAGCGTGCGAGCCGCCGATTTGAGTTGAATCTCCGCGAATCAGTTTTCCGTGCGTGTTCAGCTCCTCGCAATATGGGACACTCCTAAGGGGCACGCGACCGCCGTGTTGTCCCGCAGGGGTAAACCGTCCCGCTGAGGTTTTCGATGGGACGTTTCTGAGACTTTTCGATTTTCATCGGGAATTGACGATCCGAACGCGATCATCCGGTGTTCGCTGGAAGCGAGTCCGCTTTAGCATTCGGTTTCTTTTGGTCTTCCCGACGATGGCGGCGTGCCTCACCGCCTTCTACGTGCGCTAAAACAAATCAGAAGCTCAGATCGCTGACGCTGATGGGGCCGGGCCGTTAGGCGGTGGAATGATCTCGGCAGCGGAGCGTTTTTCGCGCCCTCGATGTACAACCGATCGAGCCACGGTCTCGCACGAAGGAATCGGAAGCTGAGCCGAGGGGTGAATGTTCTTTTTTTTCCCTTATGGGACCGACGCGCCAAAGTATCACTACCCGATCGTGACGTTGGTCGTGATTGCGCTGAACGTGATCGTCTTCTTTTTCACCGGGCTCGGTGACTACCAGGATCATCGATGGCTGATCCTCAACTACGATCAGATCAATCCGCTCCAGTGGGTGACAGCCGCCTTCATGCACGCCGGCTTCGCGCACCTGATTGGCAACATGGTCTTTCTTTGGGTCTTCGGCCAAATCGTGGAGGGCAAGACGGGTAACTGGTTGTTTGCCGCTTCCTATCTCACGCTGGCTTCGGTTTTTGGTGCAGTGGTGCAGATACCCATGTTCTTGTTTTTCGGGGGCGAAGGCGGTGCGCTCGGGGCGTCGGGAGTG
>JBCBLJ010000207.1:0-11021 GCA_038520195.1 Planctomycetota bacterium | reverse complement strand
GGATTGCCAAGGCTCGTTTTTCAGTTCAATCGCCGTGGGCTCGGTCGGCTGCGCAGACTGATCAATGCCGTGAACAGCGACTGACAGCCGAGACGCGTTTTTTCGTGAACCGGGAGCGGTGCGTTTCTTGGTCCGCGAGTTTGGTTTGAAACTGAGTTCGTGTTGTGCGAAACTGTGGGGCTCCCAGTTTCCTTCCTCACGAGTCCCAATATGTCTCAGCTTTCACGACGGCAAGTCCTTGCGGCCGCCTCGGCCTTCACGGTCACCAGTTCTCTCTCGCCCCGTAGCGTTCAAGCGGCAAATGCCAATGAGGAAATCGGCGTCGGCTTCGTGAGCTGCGGCGGTCGTGCCGGCGGCCTGATGGGTCAATTCAGTAAAGTCTCGGGCGTTAATATTGCGGGGCTTTGTGACGTTGATGAAACGAGGGTGGGCGCGGCGAAACAGAAATACTCCAAAGCGAAGACATGGACGGACATGCGTGACATGTTCGCCGACCCCGGGATCGATGCGGTCGTCATTTCGACCTGCAACCACTGGCATTGTTTGGCCGCGATTTGGGCAATGGAGGCGGGTAAAGACGTCTACGTCGAGAAGCCGCTTTCGCACTCGCAGTGGGAAGGCCGACAGACCGTCGCCGCCGCTCGCAAGTACAACCGCATTTGCCAGTTGGGGACGCAGCAACGTTCCGACCCGATGCAGGCCGAGATCAAAAAGTTTCTTCACGAAGACAAGGCGCTCGGTGAGATCAAAGCGGCACGCGTGAATCGATACGGCGTGCGGCGGTCGATCGGTCGCCGAGACACGCCCTTGAAAGTCGAAAAGAATGTGGCCTACGACATGTGGCTCGGCCCGGCGGCGGATCAGCCGATCTACCGCGATAAGCTTCACTACGACTGGCACTGGGACTGGAACACCGGCAGCGGTGAGATGGGAAACTGGGGCGTTCACGTCTTAGACGATTGTCGCAACAACATTTTCCAGGATGCCGTTGCGCTTCCGAAACGAATTCTTGGCGGCGGCGGTCGAGTGATTTACGACGACGCCGGTCAGACCCCCAATATCCACTTCGCGTACTTTGACACCGGTTCGATCCCCGTTGTCATTGGACTGAGCAACCTGCCGGCCGAACCCGGCGGGAAAAAGAGTCCGAGTCACCCGGGACCCTCCAGCGGCTACATGGCCTACTGTGAGGGCGGTCGCTTCGAAGGCCAACGTGGCAAGGCCGTCGCGTTCGACAACAGCGGAAAGAAGATCAAAGAGTTCAAGGGAAATCGTGGTGACGTGCTGCACCAAGCGAACTTTATTGAAGCGGTTCGGAAACAGGACCGCTCGATCCTGCACGCCGAAGTCGAGCTTGGCAACGACAGCACTGGATGGTGCAACCTCGCGAACATCGCATTCCAAGCCGGTAGCGCCTACTCGGCTCAAGCGGCCAAGGAATTGAAGTTCGGCGAATGGCAGTCCGTCCTTGGAGAGATGGAGAGCCACCTCGGAGCGCACGGCATGAAGCTTGAGAACAGCGAGATACGCCTGAGCCCGATGCTCACGCTGGATGCGGAGTCGGAGCAGTTTGTCGGCGACAACGCATCGGCCGCCAACCGATTCCTCAAACGCGAATATCGCGCCAAGTACGAAGTCCCCGAATTGGTCTGAGCGCGACGGGAGTCATTCAAGATGCCGGCGGACGCCACGGCGTTCGTCGGCGTTAACTCCAGTCCACATCCGTGCGCGTCGAGAGTCGCGCGCTGATGCGGCCGTCGTCACCGGTGAGTGTTTCGAGCCACTCGATCACGTTCTTTAATTCGATCTGTTGTGCCTCGTGAACCAGCATCGGCGCGGCACTTCGGTCGACGACCTTCGTGATCGAAAACTCGCAGTCCTTTGGGAGTTGAGCCTCCATCTGAGCCAACTCGGCTTGGTCGCGGCAGATCAGGTACACACGTTGCTTTCCGCCACAATCGAGCAGCGGCGGACGGACGGCTTGCAACGCTGCTTCCACCGTCACCGGCGGCGCTTTCTGCTTGGACGACCACGACCGGGTCTGACTCATCCCGCCGGACTCCTCCAGCGACGTGGTGAGATTAGCACGCGTGCCGAGTTCGGTGGTCGGCGTTGAGTGTTCGAACAACTCGGTCTTGGAGGAATGCTTTAGCTGGGCCAGTGTGGCTTTTGCCGCGTGCATGGCATCGCTTGATTCTTCGAATCCATCACGAATCGCAACGGCCGCGTTGGTGGAGAGTTCGCTGATAAGGTGCTCTGTCTCAACGCCATCGGGGTTGTCAACGAGGTTAAAGAGACACTCGATGACGGTTCGGCGATGTAGCCTTTCGAGGATGCTGGGCAAGCGTTCGCGGAGCGGTTGCTCGATGGTTTGCCACGGGTCTTGAGTCCAGGCGGAACCCTGGTCGAGTCGTTGAACCGCTTGAGCGATTCGTGTCGAGGCGTCGGCGTAGACTTCGACGATATCGAGAAGGCTCTTGGCTAATGACTTCAGAACGGTGGCCGCGATTTGATGAGCGACGATCGACTGGAGACGGGATCCGATCGCCGCCGCCTGTTCGATCGCTTCGGAGGGGACCAAAGACGGCGGCGTCGAGGTCTCACGTTGCTCCTTTTCGAACTCGGTCAACGACTCTTCGCCCTGCCGCTTCATATCCGCCGCAAGGTCTTCGACGTGTGCCGCGAGGAAACTCAGGCCGCCCATGCTGGTTGAAAGGTCCGATCGCCGATCTTGCAGCCGCAGTTTGGTTTCCCGCGAGACCTGCTGTTTGATTTGCTCGGCTACCAATTCCATTTGCTCGGTATCGGCCTGCCCCATCAACCACGCTGCAAGGTGGCGTTGGATAGCCGATGGCCGGTGCAACTGATTGGCGTCCAGCGTGCTGACTTCTTCCTGGATTCGTGTGCTCCGCTCTTCGAACGTCTTGCCGAAACACGTCAGCGCTTTTTCCAGCTGTGTTTTAAAGTCGAGCGAACATCGTCGAACGAGTCGATCACGAAACTCCTTCGCCGACTCTTCCAAACCTCGCGGTCCCCCGAGCCATTGAAGCAATAGCGACTTTGCGGTGTGCGGCGCAAGTAGGCTCGAGTGGTGTTCGTCGGGGTCGATGAGCGAAACCGCTCCGAACGACCGGATCCGCGGTTCGGCGTCCCGCTCGGAATCCTCCCGCCGTGCGCTGGCGAACCAGTTTCGGCAGTAGGTCGCGTCGCACCAAAGGTAGTTGGCGACCGCGTCAATGGGCGTCCCCGCACCTGTCTCTTCCGATGCGGCCACGATGTACGCATCGTGAAGTGGCGTGCGAGCCGCGGGGACGCTCGGAAAACCGGCGCCGGGATCGCCTGGGTAGCCGTTACCGGGGCGCATGAAGTGGCCAAGTTCCGAGAGCGCCGCCTTCATGCTGTGCAACGACAGGGGTAGCGCTGGATCGCCCCGAAAAGGATTGGTGGTCAACAGCGACAGGATCTGTTCCTGCTCCATCCCGAGTTCGTCAAGCAGATGTCGCAACAGGTAGACAACATCGATGAAGATGCCGCTGCCGGTGCCTCCGGCCAGCGAACCAACGACGTAAATCTTGACGTCAGCGTCGGCTCCACAGCTCGCTTTCAACTGTTCAATCGTCGTGGTGAGCGTCTGCATCACCTTTTCGCCGTGATCCACCAACGCCATACGCCCAAGCGGGCGCATTCCACCGGTCGACGCGTTTCTTGGAACGTTGTAGATCCATCGACGAGAGACCGTCCGAAGCCGCTCGGTGCCGGACTCGCGATAATCCTTCGCCGATCGCAACGTTGCCCGAACAACGCGGCACTGGGGTGTGAACTCGGACGGCTCGATCATCGATGCGGTTTGCGTCGAAAGCGGATCCGAGTCGATGAGCACACTGTGCAGAGTCAGCGGAGAGGCGGCTCCGAGTTCGGAGACGCGACTACGAACTTGGTGCAGACAATCCGCACCGGTTCCGCCCAAGCCGACAACCAAGGCGTGCATTTGCTTCGTTTCGCCATCACCGTTCGCGCGGACCTGGGGCAGGTTCTCCACCAGGTGCATTCGCTTGAGCGGCTTTTCGGTCGATCCCTCTTCCGCCGTCAAGCTCGCGGCGCGTCCGCGCGGGTTGGCAAGTTTGTCGACGAATTCGGAGCAGTTTGTGAAACGACGTTCCGGCGACTTTTCTAAAGCCCGCGCGACGCAGGGGCGATCGGCCGCTGGTAACGGCTCGAGGTTTGGCGCGTTGTGAACGTGCTGCGTCGCTAACTGAGCGATGGTGCGACCGCTGAAGGGCCGCGTGCTGGTCAGCAATTCCTGGTACATGACCGCCAAGCTGTACTGGTCGCTGTGCATGCTCGGGCGACCGTCAAAAACTTCCGGGGCGGCGTAGATCGGTGTCAGTCCGCCGACGAGGCTGCATTCAACATCCCCGAGGTCCTTGAGCAGACCAAAGTCGCCAACCTTGACGCGCCCTCCGACGAGGAGCAAGTTGGCTGGTTTGATGTCGAGGTGTTGCAGTTTGTTAAGATTGTGAAGGTAGTCCAGCGCGTCAGCGGTGTCTTTCAGATACGACAACAGCTCTTCACGAGGGATACCGCACGAGCCGCGCTCGCGATGGTTCGTATAGATGTCTTCAAGGGACCCATCGGCCAACTCTGTGACGATAACCAGCTGGTTGTTAATGAACTCGAAACGTTCGAGCGTCAAGATGAACGGGTGCTGGATCGACTTGATTCGTTCAAGCGACTTGAGTTCTTGCGTCGCTCGTGATCCCTTCTGGTGTCCGAACACAAACTTGACAGCTTTCTTCAGACCGCCCGGTGCATCGGCTCGCCAAACTTCTCCGAAGCCGCCTCGACCGATAAGCTCCTCAAGGACATAGCCCTTGATCGGTTCATGCCCGGCCTGGATTTCGACTGGTGCTAGGGTCGTCATGAGAAATCGCCTTCGTGCCGCCTAGAGGTTGCTGAAGTAGCTGCGACAAGCGCGGTCGAGATATTCAGGCTGGATCGCCAACTTGAGTTTCCGGTAGCGGCAAAAGTTGTCGATCTGTTTCAGTAAATCGCGCGGATGGCATCGACGCGCGGCGCGACCGGTCTTTTCGTAGAACTGCAGCATGTAGTCGGCGGCGGCCGGTGTTTCGGGGAATCCCATATCGCGAGCGACTGTCTTGAAGAGGTGGCGATATTCGGCGGGGCTGGGATCGCCGACGAAAATCTTGTACGGCACGCGGCGCAAGAAAGCCTCGTCAACCAGTTCTTTGGGATTCAGGTTGGTCGAGAAGATCAACATCTGTTCGAACGGAATCTGAATCTTCTTGCCGGTCGGAAGCGATAGGAAGTCGCAGCGGTTTTCCAGGGGGACGATCCAGCGGTTGAGCAACTCCTCGGGCGTCATTCGCTGACGTCCAAAGTCGTCGATCAGCAGACACCCACAGTTGCTCTTCATCTGCAGCGGGGCTTCGCAGATGTTGCTTCGAGGGTCATGCCGCACTTCCAGATTGTCCATCACCAGTTCGCCGCCGACGATGACGGTCGGACGTTGAATCCGGACCCAACGACGATCCCATTCTTGCGCCTTGAGGATCTTGCCGCCTGCGGTCGGAACGGGCGCAGGACGATGAAAGGCGTCATCCTGGACTTTGATGAGGTTTCCGTCATCCAGAATCGCGTGCGGGATCCAGACCTCCTGGCCGAGGCAGTAAGTCAAACAACGGGCGATGGTGGTCTTGCCGTTGCCCGGCTCGCCAAACAGGAACAGGCCAGAGTTACTGTTGATGGCTGGGCCAAGACAGTCAAGCAGTTCTTGTTCGTAAGAGATCGAGGAGAGCGCGTCGCGGAGTTGGTCTTGCGTGACGGGCTCCAGCCCGGCCGCTTGTGCCTCGACGCTGAGGACGTAATCGGAAAGCGGTACCGGCGCGGGACCGACGTAGCTGCAATGCTTCATCTCCGTCTGCGCGCGTTGCTGTCCCATTTCGGTCAGCGAATAGTAGTAGTCATTAAACGGCGCAGGGCGGACGTGGGCGATCAGTTTTCGTGTTCGCAGCGAATCCAACAACGGATCGGTAACTTTGAACGGAAGCCCGACCGCTTCGGCGAGGTTTCGTCCACTGACCATTCCCACGGACAGCAGCGTCTTAATGAGAAGGCCCTCAATGAAAGACTCGCTCAGCCCCGTTTCGGATAACGACTGGGTTTCGGCGGGCCAAAACGTGTCGTCTGTGAGCAGGCTTCCGAGCAGCCCTGCGTTGACGGCTTGGGTTTCATGGATCGCGGCGGTCATAACGAATGTGGGGAGTTGAACTCTTTGAAACTCGACGCACTTCTGAAAATCTAGCTCGCGGATAGTGCCCGCTCGCCTGATGTCCACCAAAGGAGTGAGAACCGGCCGATTTTCCCCCGCAAGTGCTACACCGGCATAAGTGCGACCTAGAGTTCCCATGATCCTGACTCCCGTCGCGATCTCCCTCCGAAACTTGCACCGATGACGTCCATTCAAAGTCCTGCAATCGATTCCCTACGCCGAAGCTCCGTCGTCGAAGGCGACGTTTGGTTCTTGTCGGGGGCGCTCGAACCGCACGATACTTCCCGACACCTGCCGATCGATTCGCCAGAGTTCTCCGTCGGAAGAAAATCGGGCGCTTCTCTGCGACTGCAGTTCAAGACAGTCAGTGGTCGTCATGCGGTGATGTCCGTGCGGAACGGTGTCCTTTATCTCAAGGACCTTGAAAGCACCAACGGGACCTACGTCAACGGCGAACGAATTCGCGGCGAAGTCGAAGTCAACGAAGAAGACTTGATCCATTTTGCCGAGGCACCATTCCGAGTGCTTCGCCAGTCGCCGACGGGCAACTCTGCCGGCACGATCGCCAAGAATGTTTGCGACGAAGCGTTCGCGCTCGTCCAGTTCGATCGGATGATGAGCGAAAAGCTCGTTCGGCCTCACTTTCAAGTCATCGTTGACGTCAATGATGAGCAGGTCATTGGCCACGAAATCCTGGGCCGTGGTAGCGTTTTCGGACTCGAGTCGGTCGCCGCAATGTTTCACGCCGCGAGCCAGCTGAATCTGGAGGTCGAATTGAGCCATCTCTTGCGGTGGGAAGGCATCCGCGTCGGCCGCAACCTCCCCGGACGCCCCAACCTGTTCGTCAACACGCACCCCAAAGAGCTCGACAACGCGAAAAAGCTGATCGACTCGCTGGTGCAGGTGCGGCAGATCGCGGGCAATACCGACTTGGTGCTGGAAATCCATGAGGCCAGTGTCACTAATCGCAACGTGATGCGTGAACTGTCCGCCGCGGTGAAAGACCTCGATATCGAACTCGCTTTCGACGATTTCGGCTCCGGGCAAGCCAGGTTGGCCGAGTTGATCGGATCGAGACCCGACTACGTCAAATTCGACATCTCGTTGATCCACTCGATCGACCATGCCGATGTCGAACGCCGTCGAATGCTTGAAACGCTGGTCAAGATGGTCCGCGATCTCAACATCAAAGCCTTGGCCGAGGGGATTGAGACACGCAACGAAGCCGACGTTTGCCGCGAAATCGGGTTTGATCTCGCCCAGGGCTATTTCTACGGTCGCCCCACGCCGCTCTAAGACCAGTTTGCTTTCAAATTTGCGTTGAAAGCTATCAAATTCTGTACCGGTTGTGCCGAATCGTCATCCTGCGCGAGAGTCCGGTTGGTCGGGTTGTCACGATTTGAAACACCACGGCGATTGGTTTGTCCGATGGGACAGCCGTGGAGTGCTCGCAGGAGGTAACCGCTGCGTGATGAGGCACATGCAAGGATGCAAATATGGTGATCCGGACCCAAATCTATCCCGATCGAATCCTCCGTCACGCGTTGGTGTTGGGCTCGGTGTTGTCTTGCCCTGTCTTGGCGACGACTGCACTCGGACAGGAGTACGTCGCACCATCTCAAGTTCATGCGTCTCCGGTGAAGCGGATGCGGCGATTGCCTCCCGTTACGACGCCGACGCTCCCCAAGGATGCCGTCGAAACCCAACGAGACTCCGCACCATTCGCGGTCGCCGAAACCGAATCGAGCACCTTGCGGCATCAGTCACGCACTCGATGGAACGATCAATCGGCGAAACCCGTCTTGATGCCGTCGAACGCTCGATCGACGCCTTGGCTTCAATCGATTACGTCCGATTCTTGTAGCAGCCGTGCGCGAGCGCTCATCGAGGAGGCATCGCGGGAGTATTCGGTGCGCGCGTGGGCGTCGGCGGAAGCTTCCAGCTGGGAAGCGCTCGAGCATCTCGCGCGTGGGATCGACATCGCCGATCAGCGAACGTCGTCGACGCTGACGGGCGATCAAAGTACGGTTCAGGAGCTCGCACAAGCGAGGACCGCCCTACGTGAGGCAAGAGACTTTGTCGTGTTCTCGGTGTCAATGGATCGCCGGCGGATCGAGACGGTCGTCGCATCGCATCAGACTCCTGTTTTCTCCAATGGCGTTCCCGCCGGAATCAACGCCGTGCTGGCCGCCGATCGCTACCTGGATTTCGCGAGACGCAAACTAACGGGCATGGCACGCGCGAGCGTTGATGCCGCCCGAGCACTTGACCTGATCGCGGCCGTTCGCCTTGGTCGCGATGAAGCGAATCAATTGCCGATGGAGACGTCTCTGTGTTTGCGGCGCGCCGCGTTCCGGGGGCAACCCTCCAACGGAAGCCTCGCCTCGCGGTTGGGAATCCAGCTCTCCGAAATGGGACTTGACGTGGAAGCCGAGCGGACGCTCAAGCACGCGCTGTCGATCGAGCCGTCGCAACAGGCGTCGGCCGCGCTCGCGACGGTGATGTCGCGTTCCGGCGAACGCGAAGAAGCGACTCAATTGATCGCCGAGATGCGACAGGCAATGCCCAAAGACCTGCCGACCAAGCGGGTTCCGCAGGTGCTCGAATTGACTCCTGAGCAATTTGCCGCGATCTCTCCGGCTCACAATCTCACGTTCCGTCAGCCCGCGATTTCGCCTGAATCGGCGGCACGAGTTGGCACTGCAAACTCGGGGTCATCGGCCGCCGGCCGCGGGCGGCTCGAAGCATCGCCGGTGGGTTTCCCATCAAGAACGAAGTCACACGCGAATGCCACTCCGCCTCCGCAAAGGCCCAGCGACGAGTATTCGGAAGAAGCATACCGCGCGGATCGCGACCCATCGTACTACAAAGCGACGCGCCCCCCATCCACGATGCAACGCATCCTCGGAAAGCTGCCGCGACTCCCGAAGTTCAAGGTCTGGTAACCATTCATGAGAAACACGATCGAGCCAATGGGACTGAATCTGTCACGCCGATTCCTGAGTGTCTACGTTGTTGCGGCCGTTACCTTCCTTTCGTTCGGCGGATCGGCCTTTGCTCAGGGAAATACCGGCGCCGGTTCGTACTCGACCACGACCGAAACGGAATGCGGTTGTCGGAACGTCCCCGGGGGCTTTCCCTGTCGTGGCGGCTGCCAGAACTGCATGATGGCGGTTGACTGCGCCGCGAACTGCGGTGCTGAAGGGAGATGGCGCGACATGTGTCCGTCCCAGTCTTTTGGTGCTTACGCCCAAGGCGGCTACGCAGGTCCGGCACGGCTTGCTCACCTGGGTAAATACCGACTTCGGCCGGGCGATCAGTTGCAGGTGATCTACCTGATCACGAGGCGGCAATCGGAAGGCGACTATCGACTCGCGCCCGGCGACGAGTTGCTAATCGAGTCGGTCGCCGATGAGGATCTTCAACGTGGGACACTCGAGCGTGGCTTGGTCATCCAACCCGACGGCACCATCACGGTTCGGTTGCTCGGACAAGTTCACGCCGCGGGATTGACGGTCAGCCAACTCCGAACGGTTCTCGAGTCGAAGTATCAGTCGCTCTACGATGAGCCTTCGATCGACGTGACGCCCGTCAAGACAAACATTCTTGCGGAAGACATTCGCAATGCCGTCGGTGGTGCCAGCGGCCTGCAGCAACAGGCGTTGAACGTGACGGTGATGCCCGATGGAAAGATTCGGCTTCCTGGCATCGGCGGGCTCTGTGTGCAAGGGTTTTCGCTCGAAGAGCTGAAGAAAGAGATTAACCTGCGCTACCGCGAGCTGGTCGTTGGACTCGAGGCGGAGCCGACGCTCATCCAGCAAGCAGACCACTTTGTTTACGTCCTCGGCCAAGTGGCAACACCGAATCAGATTCAGCTGACAGCGCCCACGACTGTTCTGGGCGCGATCGCCCGAGCCGGCGGCCATCTACCGGGTGGCAACATGCGTCAAGTCGTCGTGTTCCGTCGCGCCGAGGACTGGCGTTTGGTTTCCACCATGCTTGATCTACAGGGCGCAGCGTTCGGCAAGCGTCCGACGCCTTCGGACGAAATCTGGCTGCGTGACGGTGACGTTGTGATTGTCCCGGACAAGCCGATCCAACGACTCGGCAACTGGCTGGAGTTGGTCTTCACCAACGGCGTGTACCGCGCGTTCCCGGTGAACTTTAACTTCGGTGATAACAACAATAACTAGGCGATACCCGTCGCTGCCTCAAACGCGAAAGATGATCGGAGCGCCGTACCGCTGATGAATTTGATTGCAGTGTTTGGGCTGCAACCGAAGTCCATGTGCCAAGTCCGCCAGGTACTCCGCTTCCTTGTTTTCGTCCAGGTCGATGGCGGCTAACGAAATCGTGTAGACCTGTTCTTCCATGCCCAGTGGTGTGTCCCAGGCGATCGCCCGTGGATCACTCGGCCGCGCAAATTCTTTTCGCAAGAACTGAATCTCATTGGCAGAGAGGTGTCCCAACTGACCAGTGATTTCCCTCTGTTCGGCCTCGCTGACCTGTCCGTCGGATTTGGCCGCACCGATCATGGCGCGGATCAAGACGACGGCCTGTTCGTTAAGATCGTCTTCCTCTCGTGGTTCCGGCGGCCGGTAACGAGACTGTCGCGCAGCTGGCGTGGGCACCGGCGGCGATGCTTTGGGATGCCGTTTGGCATAACGGTCTTCGGTCACGTTGAGCAATTCTTCGAGACTGCGTGCGGCTTCACCGATGGATCGCGGGCGGC
>JBCBLJ010000683.1:0-4602 GCA_038520195.1 Planctomycetota bacterium | reverse complement strand
TTCATCGACAAACTCTGACTGTAGCCTGAGATCATCAACATCAGCGCCCCGATCGGTCGCTTCGTTGATGATGACGGTGCGTTTGGCCACACTGGTTTGATTCCCTAACGTTGCCGTGACGACGATCTCGTACTCACCCGGTGCCGCGTACGTGTGTCGCCGCAGCGCACTGGCGCTGCTCGGCGACGACTGCTCAAGCACACGCAGGACGTCCGAGGTGCCGACAAAGAAGTCAGGTACGGTCTCAAGCCTCGCGGAAGATCGGAAGGCTGATGGGAGTAGGTTCCTGACTACCGGATCGCTCTCATCACCGAAGTCCACCTCGACTCTCAAGATTGCGTTATCCGGTAGAGTCCGAGAAATCAGCTCCGCATTGTGCACCAAGATGTTGGTGCGAACGGTGCCGGTCGAATTGTCCGGGTTGGCAAGAGACTCGTCGTCATCCAAGAACAGATCGACGTCCAATGGACGCGCGAATTCATCCGGCGAAGGAAGTAACCCCTGATTGAGCAGACGCACGAGATCGGCGCGCTCAAACTGGAGCTGATCGAGAACTTGCCCATCCGATCCGACCAACTGCAAAATGAGTGATTCTGCTGTTAGCCGCGGACTTAGCAGTTGTTGCTCGAAATCGTCTCCAACCGAGTCGTTGAGTTTGTCCTCCACGTGAAATGCGAAGAACCCATCGTCCTCGGGCGTCACCTGAAAGGCATACGCTTCAGTCTCGATGCCTTGCCGCGTGTCGACCGAGGGAATGACGCGAAGACGCAAGTCACGTAGCGTTTCGTTGTTGACCCCATCGGCGGCCAAGGGTGAAACCTGTCCCTGAATCGCACCGAAGCGAACCTCCGGCCCATTGGGTTGTGTTGATGTCGATCGAAACAAGTCATCGATCGAGACCAAATCAAACGCGTCGAGTGAGAAGAGGCCGCCATTACTGAGGAATTCGCCCTCGAGCGCGCCTGCGGGAAAGACGGGAAGCAGGACGGATTGCGGACGCGAGATGCCATTCTGGTAGAGCAACTCAACCGAGAACAATTCGATCGAATCGAAGTTGTCGGCTGGCAGTTGGAACGATGCAAGTCCCGAAAGATTTGCCGGACTCACTGAGACTTCGACGAAGTCTCCATCGGATCTTGTGAATCGAGCCGCCTGCACTTGGCCGCGGGTCTGAGACGCTCCTTCGAGGATTTGAAATGGGAGTTCTAGTTCCGCGCCCTTTCTCACCACCGAAGGAAACTGCACCACAATGTCCGAGTCGGTCAGATCGGCGAGCTGGAGCTCAACAACGGAGGGTTCCGGGACAACTTCGTCGTCACCCACGATCGATGGAAATGCCGGGCCACGGAGAACCGTGAGGTTTCCCGGTAGGTGAAGCTGATCGACAGACAGCTCTGGATCGATCGCACGGACCGCCTCTGCGATCGTCGACCCCGGCCCCGTCTCCAGGAAGTTCGAAACCCTTACAAGGAAGGAACCATCCACGCGGGGTTCCACCGAGACGTTCTGAAGCAACCGGGCTCCAGAGATTCCAAAACCAGTCGCAAAAGACAATTCCTGGATCTGGCGTTCACCGGTGTCGGTCAGAGTCTCGACTTGGAAACGAATCTCAAAGCTGTCCCGGCGCCCCGTCGCATGGATCAAAAGCTGATCACGCTCAAGGTCGTAGTTGACGGAGAACGGCTCGAGGACGTTGTCGCGCAACGAGGACTGAAACCCAAAGTCGAGCAATTCAACGGAAGAGCCCGCTTCAGACGCAGACGTTTCTTCACCCTCAGCGGCTGCAAATGAACGAAGCGGCAGCGGCTCGGAGGTGGCTTCGGCAATGGCAACGATCGCCTGGTGATCATCGGCCCGACCGAGGTCGCCAGCCAAGAGCTGTCGTTTTTCCAAGGTCTCGATCGTGTGACGACGAGAGATGAGTCTTTTGAAACGTGACATTCGGTACTTCGATTGACGCGACGAGGTTTGATGAATCAGTGACGCCACAAGCGATCACAAACCTTGATCCGATCGAAGGTACGGACGAAGATGAAATTTCTAACGCTCGCTGGTCCAGAAGTTTCCGGCTTTTGCCGGGGTTTCGACTCCGTGTGCAAAAAGAGACAGTGGTCTCGAAGTATTTCCGTTAGAGAATTGCCACCCCAAACGTACTTGGTGATGACGCAGGACACGCAAACGCGAGCGAGCCTCCTCCGCCAGCTCAAAGACCCACAAAATGATGCAGCGTGGCGTCAGTTTGTGGAGCTCTACGGCACGATGATCTATCGATGGTGTTTGTACTGGAAACTGCAAACAGTGGACGCCGAGGAAGTGACACAGATGTTGACGGTGAAGCTATTCCAAAGACTGAAGGAATTCGACTATGACCGATCACAGGGGAGCTTTCGCGGTTGGTTGAAAACGGTCACACACAACGCCGTTCGAGATTTTTGCCGTCGAAAATCAGCCCGCCATGGGGACAGCTCCGTTTGGCGGCAGCTCGCGGATGTTGCTGCCTGCGATGACTTTGCGACTCGAGTCGAGCAGACATACGATCTTGAGCTCTTAGAGTTCGCGAAAACGAACGTTCAGCGTCGCGTCGCGTCGCACACATGGCAGATTTTCGAACTTTTCAGCGAAGGGAGAAATGCAAAAGAAGTTGCATCCCAGACCGGTCTTCGAATCGCGACCGTCTATGTCGCCAAGAGCAAGGTGATTCGCATGTTGCAAGACGAGGTCAGGGCTCTCGAGAACGATGAGTGAATCACTCGAGCCGGAAAGAAATCCGGGATCAGACTGCGGTGGCGAGGCCCTCGTTGATCAACAGGCGACGTGCCCCGCGCCCAGTGACTTGTTGTCTTTCCTCGAGGACGGCTTGGACGAGCCGACGGCCTCCCGAATCGTCCAACACGTTGACACGTGTTTGAAGTGCCAAGAAACGCTTGCCGAGATCTCCGGCGAACTGGAACTCCACGGTCCCGAGCCGATCCCGTTCTTTCTACGAAGACTGAGCGAGCGCGATCCGGACGCACTCAACGACGACGACTGGGTCGACCACTTCTTTGATGGCGATACCACGATCGGTAGTTACCGAATCGACAAGGAGATTGGCCGCGGGGCGATGGGGATCGTCTTCCGTGGCATCGACCGGGAACTCGACCGTCCCGTTGCGATCAAAGTCTTGCGACCGTCGCTTTCCGCGACAGAATCGTTTCGCAGTCGTTTTCTTCGTGAATCGCAGGTGATGGCGAAGATCGATCATCCCAACGTCGTGCCCGTTTATGACGTTGGACAGCACGAAGGTGTGCCGTTCGTTGCGATGAAGCTCTTGCAGGGCGAGTCACTCCGCGAACGTCTCAGACGCGTCGGTTCGCTCGACAATGATTCGCTTGAAGAACTCGCCATTCAAGCCGCGACCGGACTCGAGGCCGTTCACAGGGAAGGCCTTGTTCACCGGGACATCAAACCCGCTAATCTCTTCCTGGAAGCGCCAAATGATCGAGTTCGCTTGCTTGATTTTGGGCTGGCGTCCCAACGAGACTCCGCGCAAGTGACTCAGGTCGGGACTCTCCTAGGATCGCCCGCATACATGTCGCCGGAGCAAGCGCGTGGTGAAACCGTCGACGCGCGAAGCGATTTGTTTAGCTTAGGAAGCACACTCTACGAAGCCGCGAGCGGCAATCTGCCTTTTGCGGCCGACTCAACGATCGGCGTGATCACCCAATTGGTCAGTCAAGACCCTGTCCCAATCCGTGAGCAAGCTCCGGCGATCAGCGCTCGACTCGCCAAACAGATCAATCTGTTGCTCGAGAAGGCTCCCAAACGACGTCCCGCATCAGCAAAGAGTGTCCGGACAGCGTTGGAGGCAACGACCGGATTGGTTCTTCCACCAAGATTGTTGAAGGTGCTCGTTGGCGTTGCGTTCGTAACCATCCTTGCGGCCGTGGTTGTTTTTCGTCTGAAGACACCGCACGGCGAGTTGACAGTTGAGTTTGCCGATGGCGTCGATCCCAAGAACATTGCGATCGAGGCGACCAGTGGCGGTGAAGTAAAACTGCTCAACGCAGAACAAGGATGGACCATCCGTGTCTCAAATGGCGAATACAACGTTCGGCTCTCCAATGGTTCGGATCGTTTTGAGTTGAACAAGGACTCGATCACTGTCTTCAACACGGAAAAACAGTATCTGAAAGTCAGGCTTAAAAAACTCGTCGCTCCAGCTCCCCAGTCGGCCCGTGATGTTGCGGCGTGGGTATTGTCAGTCGGTGGTGAAGTCACCACGACCGCGCCGGGAGCAAAGTCACTCAGCGAACTCGAACAGTTACCCGAACGCGTGGACGGGATTGAGGTCATCGACCTGCGCGGGACAGATATTGGGGACGACGACGTCCGGCGGCTAACCAGTTTGGCGACACTCCAAAGTCTCTGTCTGGGTTCGACGTCCGGCGGGCGCACACGATTGAGCGGCAAGGCACTTTCGATTCTCGATCGCACGCCCGAGTTAGTCGATCTGCAGCTGTCTGGAATCATCATGGATGGAGAAACGCTTCAACAGATCGGGAGCACGACGTCACTCAAATCGCTTTCAATCAAAGACGGCATGGTCGCCGATGACGATCT
>JBCBLJ010000304.1:0-8886 GCA_038520195.1 Planctomycetota bacterium | reverse complement strand
GACTCTGTAGCCATCACGACCTCCCGAGGTTCGGTTCGATTCGCAATCAACGGGCCCCACCTAGAGCTTATCCAGAAGAGCGATGACACGAAGCAAGCGTCGCCGCGAGGCGTACCAAGTCGAGAGAGAAGTTCTTTTCGGGTCGCTCGTGGGAGCTGATCTGTTGATGCGACCAAGAACGGCCGGAGTCCCGCGAGGTTCCAAACCTGCACTTGTCCGTTGCGGACAACCGATAGCAAACACGCATCCTCACTGAAGGTGACTGCGCCGTCGGCGAGGCCGGGCAGGAAATGTAACTTGCGATTCAGGGTGTCGAACAGTTGAAGATCATTTGAGTGTTCGCCGCTTTCCCCGTTTCCGACCACCCATCGATCATTCGGTGAAAGTCGCAACCAAGACTCTGCTTTCGGGAGAATGCCGGCGATGACCGGTGTGGCACCCGTGGGACGCTCTTCGAAGCTTAATTCTTCGTGAGAGAAACTGCCGAAACCAAATCCGATGGGGACGGCGGATTCGGTCGTCTTGAATCGAAGTGCTTCGACCGGTAATTGACCAAGCCGAAGCGAGTCTTCATCATCGCTCGCCGCCAGAAAGAAGATCATCTTGCCATCATCAGACAGACACCAATGCTCGGCGCTTCCAACGACATGCGTTAGCGGGGACGTCCTGCCGACGAGTGTCGGGCCTGCTCGACCGCTCCGCGATTCGAAGAGTAGCAGGTCGCCATTTTTCTTGGTCGTTTGAACGACGAGTCGACCCGATTGCACGTCAAACGAGGAATCGTACTCAGCGGAGTGCAGTGGTTGCTTGTGAACGATGTTCAGCCCTTCGCAATCGATATCCCAAAGTTCACGCTGGTTGTCGGGGCCCTTCATGAGAGTTTTTACCCGGGTGCCGCCGTTGAAGACTTTCAGCCAATCCACGCGGTCCATGGGCTTCCAGCCGGGCGGAAACGGAAGCAGGCGTTTGCGACCGTCGTAGGCAATCAGGCCATCGTCACAGATGATTACGATGGCGTTTGAAGAGAACACTGGGAATGCCGCCAATTCGTCCCAGCCTTTGTGCAGCGAGTCGAAGGCTCCCGGGAGAACGGAGTTTTGGCGGTCAAAGTCCCAACAGAGGATTTTGCGTGGATAGCCACCTTGGAGAAGCCAGTAGCGGTCGGTGTTGACGTGACGCCCATGATATTCGAATCGCCCATCGCCGTTCTTGTTGGGCGAACGTGATGCGATCTGGACCACGTCGGGGGCGAACTCGCCAAGATTGACGAACGTCGTCTGAATACTCCCAAGTCGACGGTCGCAACGAAATTGGTACACCGAGTAGTTGCCGCTGGTTTTGCCAGTCATCACACCTCGGAATCCGCCACGAATCGGAACGGGGACGACGCTATTGAAAATCGCTGATCCACCTCGAACTTCATACAGGATCGGGTCTCCTCCTCGTGGGAAATAGACGCGGCCGACGTATCCCTCTTTCCGTTCGGATGTCACCAGCTCAAAGAAAGGCATGTTCTCATCGGGTTTCCGCCTGTTGAAAGGTCTTGGAATCAGCTCCCAGTGGATGCCCGTCGCGGTGTCGACCCGGATCATTCCGCCACGTTCGTCGGTCAGCGTCACGTCGTAGTTTCCTTTGGCTTGCGAGTTGCTCCAAGCGAAGGCGCGGAGTGCAACGACCTTGTCGTTTCGAAATCGATCACTGCCGTGATTCGGCACCGAGAGCTGGGTCCATCGGATGTCATTTGCGGGCAGATACCCCACCGCGAGTAGGTTCAGCAAAACGATTAGGACGTAGGTCAATCGTTCGGTCGGGAAGGTTCGAATGGACGGCGGACGATCAAGGCGTTGAATCACGAAACGGTCTCCGATCAACGGGTGTTGGAAGCGATCACTGGACCATCCCGATTCGATCGATGGAGCCCTCATCGATCCGTTGAGAATCGAATAACAAATCCAGATTCAATCAGAGTCCGCGTCCGGCACGATGTCGCAGTTCGCCAGTTGAACGCGCGGAACGAACGCCGGCGGACGCGAGCGCGCACCCGTCGGCGGTTGTGTCCGGCGAGTGCCAGAATCAATTGATGTTGCTTCGGAGTATCAGTCAACTTCACACTCCCTCGAAGGCGAGGGTGATCTTTGTCGCCCCGCCGCATTTGGATCACTTTTGCGTGATCAAAACGCGACCCTCCCATCCCGGGAGGCTGGAGTGCGCAAGTAAGCCTCTCAGGCCGCGTTATCTCGTTCCCGCAGCGCCGAAGTCGTCAACGGCTACTCATTCACGGTCACCGCCGAATCCGTCGGAGCGGCTTTCTTGACCAACAGAGAGTTGAAGAACATGTCGCCGACCCAAGGTTCGAGCGGCATTCGACTGCCGTCAACGTAGAGAATCTGAATCAGATGGTCTTCGGTCGCGAGCATCCGCTGTCGATAGTACAAGCTGCTGCCGTTGTTCGTGACGCTCGCCGCGAGATCGGCACCGACGAGTCCGTTGAACTCGATCGCGTTATGGAAGAGTACCTTTTGTTCGTCGCCCACGGATTTAAGGCCATCGAGCATGTGGTTGGCCATCGTCTGTGGATCGTCGGCTTCCCAAACTTCTTTGGGCATCCAACTTACTCCCAGAATGGCAGAATTGAGTTTGCATTGGACCAACGGATATTTCATGTTGCCGTCCGGTGTTCTTCGCAGAGTCTCCTCTGGAAACGCGGGAAATGTCATGCTGAACTTCCCGTCGGCAAGTTGGTAGACGGTCCAATCGTCTGCCGACTTGACGGTCGAAGCGCAAACGGCGAGCAACAAGAGGGTGCACGGCAGTGTGTGGTGGAGCATTTTGGGTCCTTGTGACGATCAGGAGATGGGTTGTCCTCCTGAGAGTCACCAACGCTCACTCACACCCCTCTGAGTTGTCGAGAAAATGTCCGGAAAGAAAATCGACGACCACATTCTTCGGGCGGCGGTCGCGTTGTGGGACGAACGCAGACAACGGTCGGCCCGAGCGGTTGATTCATCGGGTGAACTGTAGCCCGCGGCGTTTCACTTGATTCCGAGCAGCCGATCGAGTGAATCGGCGGTTTGATAGATCAACGCCTCGGGGTGGTGCTGGAAAGGATGAAAGTACTCGAAGGTGAGGTAGCCGTCGTAGCCAACCCCGTCGAAGGCTTCCATGACCGCGGGCCAATTGGTGGTGCCGTCGAGCAGCGTTCGAAAAGACTCCAGCGAATGATCGGTGCCCTTCTTGGTGAACTCCTTCAGGTGCACGTTCTTGATTCGCTTACCGAGGATCGGAATCCAGTGTTCGGGGAACTGGTATTCCATAATGTTGCCCGTATCGAAGTGCACCTGAACGTGGTTGCTGTCGAAGTGGTCGACGAACGACACCATTTCCATCGGGGAAAGTAGGAATCCGTTGAAGAAGATATTCTCCATATTCATGCAGACGCCGAGCTTTTCGGCCGCCGGCAATAGTTTCTCGATCGCTTGCTTCGCGCGGCTTTCACAAACATCGTTCGGCGTCGGATCATGGTCTTCCCGCCAAGGCATGTGAACGGCGCCCGGCACCACGAGCAGGTTTTCCGTACCCAGATCATGAGCGGCTTGCGTCATCTTGCCGGCCAGTTCCATGCCTCGGGCCCGCTCATCGGGATCGTTGCTGGTGAGCGGGTAGGGCCAGAAAAGAAACGAGCACAGGCCGCTGATGGCGATGCCAATTTCATCCGCCATCTTCGCGATGGCCTGGAAGTCCGCGGCGGTCGCGATCGGCGAAAGGTCGCTTTCCAGATCGTAGTTCAGTTCGATGCCGTCAAAGCCTGCGTCTTGGGCGAGTTCGAGACACTGCCGAAGGTTCATCTTGTCGGGATACGGAAACGCCCACAAGTTGATCGATTTCTTCATCGAGTACTTGCGTTTCGGCGCCGCGGAGTCTGCGGCCGCTGCGGGGCCTGCCTGCATCGCGCTGGCGGCGACCGCCCCACCAAATGCCGCGTAGCTGAGGAGTTGTCGGCGAGCGAGTTTGTCCATCGAATTGGCCTTCACGCAAGAGACTCTGGGTTGGCGGCGATTCACTGTTGCCGCGCTCGCGGATGATGATAGCACGTCGCTTGGAACGGCGTGTTTGCCTTGCGTGCCGGGGAACGGGAATCGCTCGGAGTGGGGAACAGACGGTACGCATCATGGCTCATCCAAGGACGCAGACATTCAGCGAGTGTACGTGGGCCTTTAATGCCGGACGGTGACGGATCGGAGCCAGTTTCCGGCAAAGCTGAAGACAAGTATCCCGAGCACGTAAATGGGAAAGTAGACCGTCCACCAATCACCGAGAAACAAACCCACCGAGATCGCGAGATAAAGTGCTCCGAGACCGACGGCCGACACGATGGCGATCGCTTGCGGCCAACCACGGTCGACGGTGAACACGGTGGAAAGCGGAATCGTCATGAACAGCGCGCAGAGCATCTGTAGGAACGCACCGCCGTAGTCGCCCAGACAGACCAACCCCACGGATGAGAGCGCGCCCAGGCCGATCGCGGCGGCGACAAGGTTTGACGACCAGCGTTGTCTTTCGCTGAGTAGGTACTTTCCAAAGGAGTGAAACCGTAGGAACGTGTTGAACAACGGATCCGCGATCCAGCTCAATAGGCAAAACGCCAAATACAGCATCGAAATCGGCGTCACAAAGGGTTTCAAAGCCGGGTACTGTTGGGCAAGGCCGCGCAGCAAGCGCATTCCGATGAACAGCCCAATGATGATCGCCCACTGAGCATGTGCCGCCATCCGACCGAGGAACGAGTAAAAGCGAAAGACGATGCGAAACACAAAGTAGTTGTTGTTCAGTGCTTGGATCATCCCCGATCGAGCAAAATCGTCGGTGGGGTCCAACCGCAAGGCTTCGCGGAACGACTCCTGGGCAGCCTTGTAGTCGCCGGACTGCAACTCCGCCCAGCCACGCATGCTGTGTGCTTCCGAGGAATCCGGGTTGCGGCTCACGGCCGCGTTGGCCTCGAGCAGTGCAGCACCGGATCTTCCAAGGCGTTCGAGAGCAAGTGAGCGAAGAGCGGAACAGCCCTCATCGTCAGGATCGATGGCGAGTCCTTGCGTCGCTAAATCGAGTGCTCGTTCCCACTGCTGTTGGCGCATCGCGATCGAGCCGGCCAAGCCATAGTACTCGGTTTGGTGGGGCTCCAGGCGAAGCGCTTCTTCAATCGAACTGTTCGCATCCGCGAAGCGGTTTCGGTTCGTCAGCACCACGGCGTGAGCGTAATGCGACAACGAATCGTCCGGGGCAAGATGGATCGCGTGTTCGGCTTCCCGCGTCGCGTCATGCCAGAGATCTTGATTGTGACTCATGCAGAGCGAAAGCAAGGCGTGGGCCTGCGCGTCATTGGGGTCGCTGTCCAAAATGCGCTTGAGCTCCTCGGCGGCTTGATCGGGCCGGCTTTGGCTCATCAATAACTGGGCGCGCTGGACCAGGGAATCGCGGTTCATGAGCAAGCACTTTGAGAAATCGTCGTGAGTCGGTGACGAGCTTCCGATCTCACTTCAGTTTGAGATATTCAAGAATGTCGTCGTAAGTTCCGCCTTGGTTTGCGTAGACGGCATGGTTGCGAGCCGTGGCAAACCACTCCCGGGTGGATGGTTTGACGATCTTGACCGAGGCGACCAAGTCTTTTGTAGTGAGTGGTGACGGTTTGCCGCTCTTGATCGCTTGCTGCAATTTGGCTTCGACGGCACGCTCGACGACGGCGCTGAGATCCGCCCCCGAGAATTCGTGCGTCTTCTTTGCGACCTGCTTGAAGTCCACGTCCTGCATCGGTTTTCCGTCCAAGAGCAGTTTGAGAATCTCGATGCGGGCTTCGACGTCGGGCGGTGGCACGAACAGGATTTGGTCGAAGCGTCCGGGGCGCCGGAATGCGGAGTCGATGTGCCAGGGCGCGTTTGTTGCACCGAGGATCAACAAGCCTTCGTTGTCGCTTTCGACTCCATCGAGTTCCGCAAGGAACTGATTGACCAAATGCCGTCCGGCGCTTTGGCGCATGTCGGAACGACTGGCCCCGAGCGCATCGACTTCGTCAAAGAACAGAACACAGGGGCGGTTGCGACGAGCTTCTTCGAACAAGCTGTGTAGGTTACGTTCGCTGCTTCCGATCCACATATCGAGGACATCATTGATGCCGATGGAAAGAAACTGTGCGTCGACTTCTCCGGCGGTTGCCCGAGCCAAGTGAGTCTTTCCGCAACCGGGAGGCCCGTACATCAAAATTCCGCCGCCGACCTTTTTCCCGTAGGCCGCATACATGTCGGCGTGCGTGATAGGGAAGATGATCTTCACCTGGATCTCTTCCTTGACCTTGGTCATTCCGCCGACGTCTTCGAATTTTAGTTTTGGACGTTCGATCGAACTCGCGGCCGGTCCTTCATCATCGCCATCGACCGCTTGCCGGATCCTGCCATCGGCGATCTCGTCATCGCTGTCGCCGGCAAAGTCGCCGTCCTGCCAAGATTGAATGCCGAGTAGACTCGCGAAGCTCTCGTCGGCTGCATCGTCATCTAATTCGATGGCGTCTTTGTAGCTGGAAACCGCGATCGATACTTCGCCGGCGCGATACATCAACCGCGCGTGGAGCACCAATGCCGGGGCGAAAGCATCCTTGCCGCGGATCATCGTCTCGACGATGGCCAGCGCGTGCGAGTTTTTGTCTTGTCGGTAGTAGGCGTCCGCCAAGCCCGTCTTACACTGTTTTGAATCGGGATGATGTTGCAGCGCCGCCTTGAAGTGATTCGCGGCTTCCTCGTAACGCAACATCGAAACCAGCGTGTTCCCGAAGTGCACTGAGAGCGCGACGTTCTCCGGGGCCAACTCAACAGCCTGACGCAGGGCTTCAAGAACCTCATTGCCTTCATTCATTTCGTCTCGCCGCGGCCTGTGTACGCGGCGTCCTTGTATACTGACGGACCGCTCAACGTCGTCCTGCCAGTCTAGACGATTTTTGCGACCTCGCCGATTGGAGCCTCTCCACCCAAGGTTCTTCGATGCTCTGGTGCCGATTCAAGTGTCTGGCCTCTCTCGCACTCTGGCTCACAATGTGCCACTGCGTCGAGTCACAGGACACCAAGTCCACACAACCGGTGACTGACGATGAGATCATCGCCAGCGGAAAACTTCCTCGATTCGAACCGCTGAGCCCCGAAGACGAGCAAAATTCGTTTGAGGTTGCCGATGGTTTTCGCGTTGAACTCGTTGCCGCTGAGCCCCTCGTCATCGACCCGGTCGCGTTTTGCTTTGATCCGAAAGGGCGGATGATCGTCGTCGAGATGCGGGGATATAGCGAACGGGCGGCGTCCAAGTTGGGACGTGTTCGACGATTGAGCGACACCGACTTTGATGGGCAAATGGACGAGGCCGAGACGTTGATCGACGGCTTGGAGTGGCCGACGGCGGTGGCGTGTTGGGGTGATGGAATTGTGATCGGCGTTGCACCCGACATCCTCTACCTTCCACTTTCCGAAGACGGGAAGCATGGCCCCGTGGAAACGCTATTCACGGGGTTTGGAAAGTCGAACGTCCAGGGACTGTTCAACAGCTTTCAATGGGGCCCCGATCTAAAACTGCATTGCGCGACGAGCAGTAGCGGCGCGTTGGTCGCGGGTAAAACCATCGCTGGCGAAGTCCGTCTGGGTCGCCGCGATTTTACGATCGACTACCACACTCGCGAGTTGACCCCCGTCAACGGCGGCGGCCAGCACGGCATGTCATTCGATCGTTGGGGAAACAAATTCGTTTGTTCCAACAGCGATCACTTGCAACAGGTTTTGCTGTTGCCACGCGTACCGGGTCGGTCGTTCACATTTGAAGAGCCACCGTTTCGACGCAGCATTGCCGCCGATGGGCCTCAAGCACAGGTGTTTCGAAGATCGCCTGTTGAGCCGTGGCGGATATTGAGGACCCATTTGCGAGTCAACGGACTCGCGAAAGGTCCGATCGAAGGCGGCGGAAAAGCGGCCGGCTACTTCACCGGTGCGACGGGGATTCATCTTTACGAGGGTGATCAATGGGCACGTGACGCGGGCGCTGGATTGGCACTTGTCTGTGATGTCGGTAGTAACCTGATTCACCGTAAACGACTGACCGCAGTCAATCGGCTGTGGTTCACCGGCAAGCGGGTCGATGAGAACACGGAGTTCTTGCGTTCAACGGACACCTGGTTTCGCCCGGTGCAACTCGGCGGAGGGCCCGATGGGGCGCTCTACGTCGCCGACATGTATCGCGAAGTGATCGAGCATCCAAAAAGTCTACCGCCAGCGATTAAGTCGCAAGTCGATCTCAACAGCGGAAACGATCGCGGTCGGATTTGGCGAATCGTATCAGACGGTAAACGGCCGAGAACACGCATCGTTCCGTCCTTTGATTCGCTCGAGTCGAAGGAGCTACTTCGCTATTTGAGCCACGCAAACTTGTGGCACCGCCGCACCGCCGCTCGGTTGCTGATGCAGCGCGCCCGGTTTTCTGGCAGCGCGCTAACGAGGTTAGTCGACAAGCTGCGCGATTTGGCGACCCGAGGCGAGTTCCCCGAAACCCGGCTTGAGGCACTTTCGCTCCTCGGTAGCATCCCGAATGGATTCGACAAGCAAACTCGCGACCAAGCGATCGTGGATCACCATCAAAGCGTCCGTCGACGTGCTTTGCGACTCGCGATCGAACACGTCGAACGACTTGACGCGATACGACCGACATCGCTGGAGCATCCAGTTCTTCCCGATTTCATGCTGGCCTATGGCAGTGCGGCCCTACTGAAGGATTTTCGTTCTCGACTTGAACTACTCGGCAGTTTATCGAGTAGCGATCGACATTTGCGCGACCTAGGCGTGCTCGGGTTTGTGTCGGAAGCTGAAG
>JBCBLJ010000950.1:0-2996 GCA_038520195.1 Planctomycetota bacterium | reverse complement strand
TGAAAACGTCCAGCGACATATCCGCGAAGGTTTGCCACGAACGGAGGCGGCGTTGGTCGGTGCCCGAGAGTTGGTTGGTCCGGTGATTGCGATGACGATCACTTTGGCGACGGTTTATGCCCCGATCGGCTTTCAGGGCGGATTGACCGGAATGCTGTTTCGCGAATTTGCATTCACGCTCGCCGCCGCCGTGGTGGTCTCCGGCATCGTCGCCGTCACGCTTTCTCCGATGATGAGCGCGATGGTCATTCCCCCGGGAGGTCGCGAGGGCCGCATGACTCGCTTGGTGAATCGCGGCTTCGATGGCGTGAAACGTCTTTATGGGGTCGTGCTGGACGGCGTCCTCAGGCTTCGTTGGGCGATCACATTTTGCACGCTCCTGCTGGCCGTCGCCGCCGTGCCGCTCTATCAGTTCTCGGCGCGTGAGCTGGCACCGATTGAGGACGAGGGTGCGGTTTCCGTCATGCTCTCGGCAGCCCCCGACTCAACACTTAAGGCATCAACCGGATGGGCAAGCGGATTGGCGCAGGAATTCGAGTCGATTCCCGAGACCGATTACATGTGGTCGCTCGTCGGGCCCTCCGGTGGATTCGGCGGTGTGATCACAACGGACTGGGAAGAGCGAGACCGCAGCACCACCGAAATCCTTCCCGACGTCTTCATGACCGCGTCCCAGAGTGCGGGACTCGAAGCGTTTCCCGTTTTGGTTCCACCGCTTCCCGGCGCTGGCAACTACGACGTCGAATTGATTCTGAAGAGCGATCTTCCGGTCGATCGACAGCGTGAACTGGCCGACGAAATCGTTCGGCGCGCTCGTGAAGCGAACATGTTCTTGTTTGTGGACACCGAATTGAAAGTGGACCTGCCCCAGGCGCGGGTGGTGGTTGACCGCGAACGGCTCGCGGACTTGGGATTGGACCAAGCCATGGTGGGCCAGGAACTTGGCGTCTTGCTGGGAGGAGGCTACGTCAACCGGTTCAACTATTTCAACCGATCGTATCGAGTCATCCCGCAACTGGAAGCCGATGATCGGGAGTCAACGGCGTCACTGATGGACTTGAACATCCGCGGGCCGGGCGGGAAGTTGATTCCGGTCAGTAGCTTCGTCAGCGTCCAGCCCGAGACCGCGCCGCGGACGTTGACGCGGTTCCAGCAACAGAGCAGCGTCCGGATTTTTGCGGTCGTCTTTCCCGGCCTGACCAAAGCGGCCGGTTTGGAAACGATCGAGTCGATTGCCCGTGAGGTGGCCGGGTCTTCAGTCGCGCTCGACTACTCCGGCGAATCTCGACAGATCAAAAACGAGGGATCAAAACTTGCCACGACGCTCGGCTTTGCGATGGTGCTGATCTACCTCATGTTGGCGGCCCAGTTTCGTTCGTTTCGTGATCCTTTGATCGTTTTGTTGGGCAGCGTTCCCTTGGCGATGACGGGTGTTCTGGCGTTGACGTGCTTGGATGTCACGACGATCAACATTTATTCACAAGTCGGGTTGATTACGTTGGTCGGGCTTGTCGCCAAGAACGGGATCTTGATCGTTGAGTTTGCCAATGCGCTGCGTGAACGTGGCGCGACGAAACGGATCGCGATCCATGAGGCCGCCAAGACACGGTTGCGACCGGTCTTGATGACCTCCTTTGCGACCGTCCTCGGTCACCTGCCGCTTGTCTTCGTCACGGGGGCCGGCGCTTCCGCCCGAAACAGCATCGGTATCGTCCTCGTCATTGGCATGGTGATCGGAACGATCTTCACGTTGTTCGTGGTGCCTGCCCTTTATCTCCTCCTGGGTCACGCCGATCACGTCGCGACGACGGAGTCGTCGGAACACAGCGAGACGATCGAGGCGACGTTCGCAGAGCGCAGACGAGAGCCCGCATTGGTGTAGCTGGATCACGCCACCGATCGGACAAGTCGTTGACTGTCGAGTTGAACTGCGATCCCATTCCGCAGGTGAGCCTATCGTCGGCTTGCGTGAAGGTAGAGCTTTTCGGCGGCCGTCTTAAGCGTCGAGAGTAATCGTTCATAGGGTCGGCCGTACCCGTCCAGTAGTCCCGAGTGTTGCCTGCCTTTCTTCCTCGCGATCAGGTTCGGCGCGTCGATCAAACCGCAGTAGTGCCAGCCGACAAACTCGGACCGTGCGAACGCGCTGACGAAGAATTCTTCGGTCCATTCGGCGCGTTGCTGCAAATCGTCGGCGACGGGCCCATACGGTCGAGGCATGGTCTCCGTGACCATCGTGAATGCCGAGTCTCCGTTGATGAATGGCAAATCGACCGACCGTGACCAACGGTCCAAACCCGGCTTTTGGACTTCGTAACGCGCGTACATCTGGTAGAAGACACAGTCCGTGTAGCGACTGGTCACCGGTAACACGGTATCGATCGAGTCGGTGTTGGCGTTTAGTTTATCGCCGATGAAAAGATGGTTCGGATCGTAACTTCGGATCGCACGTTTGGCGGTCCGGTAATACTGGTCGACGACGAGTTTCAAGAATTCGATGTTGTCGCGGGTCTCATTGGCATTTGAAAGCTCGGTGTGGGGCCGCCATTGGCGCGCGGTAGCCAGCGCGTCGAATGATTCAAACGAGGTCGCATAGGTTTGATTGAAGGCGGCGATGGAGTCCTGGTAGAGCTTGCGCAACAACCGAACGTAAGCTTGTTTACCGGCGGCTTCCGCACCAAGGTTTCGTAACCGTCTTGGGAAACCGATTCGCGAGGGGCGGCGAGCGCCACCGATCACGTCCGTTCGTTCCCGGCAGTCTTCTTCGGTGAATAACGGACAGTCCGTCATCGTGTAACCGAGCAAGAAGGGATCGTTCGCGACCGGGGCAGCCACACGTTTCGCCAGGTCATCACAACGCCGCGCGAACTGATCGGAGAAGACATCGTGGAAGTTATCGTCGGGGACGTCGGCGCGCCAGTGGGGGATCTCGAGTACTTTGAATGGCTGACAGTAGGCTAATGTCGGACGTCGGTGGTTGGCGACCGACAGATCATTGT
>JBCBLJ010000867.1:0-3430 GCA_038520195.1 Planctomycetota bacterium | reverse complement strand
GCTCCCCAGACAGAAAGAGGCCGAGCTGATCAAAAGAGTGATGACGAGAATACGGATCGCTGAATTCATTGGGCAGTCGCTTTCAGTGAGATAGTGATGCGGTCAAGGTCTACATTCTTGCCGGTCAGTCCAACATGGAAGGCAAAGCTCAGAACAAGCTTTGGGAGTACCAATCGACGGCCACAGAGACTCGCGACTTTTTCGCTCATCTACGCGACGGTGATTCCTGGGTGAAGCGCGAAGATGTCTTCGTCAAGTTCCTGGAGCGTCACGGCCCGCTGACCTTGGGTTATGGTTCGCGAAACCGAACCGGTAGTGAATACGAATTTGGCGTTGTGATGGGCGAGCATCATGACGCTCCGGTACTGCTCATCAAGACTTGTTGGGGAGGCCATTCGCTTTGCAAGCTCTTTCGATCCCCCTCCAATCCACCGACCGAGGCGACCCTCGCCGCTGATCTTCAGCGGCAGCAAAACAACACTCGACGGAACAACGAGAAACGAAAACGGAATGATCCAATTCCGACGTTGGAGGACATCCGCGAAGACTATGGCCGGTCGTATCGCAACATGCTCGCCGAGATCGAGCAAACGAAGGGTGAGTTTGAAGCGATGTTTCCAGCACTCGCGGGCAGAGAGCTTGAGTTCGCGGGACTGTTTTGGTTTCAAGGCTGGAATGATCAATACAACGGAGCCGAGACTGAATACGCGTCGAATCTGGAACACTTCATCCGCGACGTTCGAAAGGATTTGGAGTCGCCGAAACTTCCTGTTGTCATCGCAATGATGGGACAGAATATGTCCAAGGAACCGAAAGGCGCCATGAAGGTGATTCAAGACGCGCAAAAAGCGATGGAAGACGTACCCGAATTCCACGGCAACGTGAAAGCCGTCCGTACGGACGTGCTCGTCGATCAGGCCGCCGAACAACTCTATCCCTCTTGGAGGGACAACCTCGATCAGTGGGAAAAGACGGGCTCTGATCATCCGTACCATTATCTTGGAAGCGCGATCTGGTACACCCGAATCGGCCGAGAATGCGCGAACGCGATGATCGACTTGCACGGTCGTCCATAGACGTGGATTTCCGCGTGTTTTCTGAAAGATCGTCGTCGGAGTTGACATTTTTCCGTATCGATTGACCACTCGAACCACGGAAAGAACGATGCCCAAAGAAGACATTTTTGAAAACGTCACGACGACCACGGGCGAGGACATCAAGCGTTTTCTGCGATCGAATCAGTCGGTGGGATACCTGTCCTTTCCGTCGCTCGAACGTTTAACGAGTAAAAGCAGCGCCTACAACGCGGCTGACTACGCAACATCGCTGACTGCATCGGTTTGGATCGTGTGAGTGTCTACCGAACCAATCGAGTGAATCGCGCCGCTTACGGGAATAAGAACGACGGGAAAACGGGCGACGTACTCATGCTTGAGTGTCATTTGCACGACCATCTCGGTTCGTACTGGAGTGTGGTTGTGCATGAGATGACTCACATGATTCAGGATTACAAACGGATGCGAGTCTCCCGAAGAGACATGGAAATGGATGCTCACTTCGCGCAATCGCTGTACCGCAAACGTTCTAAGGGTGTCGACAAGGCCAACAGTGAAGCGGTTTGGAAATTTGACCCCATTGCACAGAGCTACATTGATGACGACGACTACCTGAACTCGATCGCTTTTCGAATGCAACGTGGCAAGCTGAGATCGTCACTCAATTTTCACTATGGCAAACACTCCGATCTCACCAAGAAGAAGAGGCAGGATGGCGTCATCTTTTGATAGCAGATCCACTGAGCTTGCCCGGAACCTTTGCGTCGACTGGCGGCTCTCGCGTTGAGGGGCGGGCCGCGGGGCGAGTTGCCGGTGCAAGGACGATTCAGCGGAGGAAGTTCAGAAGACTCAAGGAACTGAGCTGAGCCGTGACTGCGTACGTGTATTCGAGCAACGACTGAGAATTTGAGAAGCGGAGTGCCGCGTTTGGGATATCGGTTGCCTGCAATCCACTGATATCTGCTTGAATCGAGTTCATGAGGTCTTCGGCGCGAAACCCGAGTGAGTCAAGCGTTGCGAGTGAAGTCGATTGTTCCGCCAGTGTTTCGAACGCGTTCGAAGCAATGCCATCGAGTTCGCCGATGCGGCTTGACAATGCTTCGGCCGAAGCGGCATTTCCCAGTCCTCGATCGTTCCGCAAGTCGGTGGCAAGATCGTGTAGTACCTGGAACGCGTTCGAGGTACCTGGGAATTCGATATGGTCGGTACCGGCCTGACTGATTTGACTGGAGTCAATCGAAACGGCCGTGGAGAAGACGGAGTGTTCGACGATCTGGGTGTTCGAAAAGTCGATGGCGATGCTTGTCGCGCCGCCGTCGACACTCAAGCTGCCCGTCGCGTCGATGTCGATCGTTCCGTTGAAGCCAGCGGTAATGGCGGTTGTGTCAACGTACAGGACTTCTCCGGGTTCGCCCGTGATACGCAGATTGGTGTCGGCGTTTGTGAACGCGATTGGGTCCGCGCCATTGAGGCTGATGGTCCCCGCGCTCCCGTCACCGGCGGTATCGACGATTTGCAGCGTGTGCCGCCCGACTTGTCCGATGAGAGTATCGCCGGTCGCGGAATCGGTGCCGACCTGAATCCCGGAAGCCCCGAGAAACGTCGTGGTGTCGTGGCTGACGATCAAGTCCGTACGGCTCGTCAACGTGTCGGTGCCGGCGCCGGGCTGGGCACCGGTGTTGCCGACGATGACGGTCGGTTCTCGGCCGCTGTTGCCAAAGATTTCGAGGCCGCTGTAGTAAGTATCGACCGCGATGGAATCGCCAACGCTTGCGCGGCTCCTTCGCGACGAACCGAGGTAGTTGACGATCAGGCTTCCACCGTCATCCGCGGCGTCAATAAACTCAAAAGGCGGCTTGGAAGACTGCGTTCCGCCGTAAAGGT
This sequence comes from Planctomycetota bacterium, assembly GCA_038520195.1. Classification (GTDB taxonomy): domain Bacteria; phylum Planctomycetota; class Planctomycetia; order Pirellulales; family Pirellulaceae; genus Stieleria. The sequence goes on along the minus strand of JBCBLJ010000867.1, from coordinate 491 downwards.
AGCGGCCGTTGAACGTCGCCTGAGCGACCGATTTGAGTCGTTCGAGGAGTCCATCCACCTCGAGCGCTAAGGCGTTGCGCTGATCGTTGTCGAACGTCTGGACGCCTTGCAGGGCGAGCGACTTTGCTTGCGTGACGAGCTCCGAAAAGTCTTGAATTTGAACGACACTCGTGTTGAGTACTGACGTCGCCTGGGTGATCGATCGATGGTCCGCCTCGAGCTCCGCGAAGCGGGTCCGGAGTGACGTGACCTGGCGAAAGGCGATGGGTTCCTCGGAGGGCCGTTGGAACTTCACCCCAGATGACAGCTGATTCTGGTATCGAAGGATGTTCGATCCGTGGACAGCCGAGAAGTGGATCGCGCGATTGGTATAAGTGGAGGAGGTGATGCGGAAAGTCATGACTAGTTCACGATGGAGATCAGTTCGGCCAAAATTTCGTCCGACGCTTGTATCACGCGAATGGCGGCTTCGTAGGAACGCTGGTACTGCT
>JBCBLJ010000218.1:0-10758 GCA_038520195.1 Planctomycetota bacterium | reverse complement strand
CGGCTTGCGCGGGTGCGTCGGATGGCGAACCTTTTTGATAGTCGATTTGCGCTCCCCGGCACTCGAATTCGGTTTGGTCTCGATAGCCTGATTGGGCTGTTGCCTGGGGTTGGCGATCTGGCGGGGGCCGCGGCAGGTCTTTGGTTGATCGCCGAAGCCGCGAAACTGAAGGTCCCCAAAAGTGTGCTGGCAAGAATGTGCGTCAATCTCGGGATCGACGTGGCGGGAGGCACACTGCCGATCGCGGGCGACATCTTCGACCTGTTTTGGCGCTCCAACGATCGCAACGCGAAGTTGTTGCAGAAACACATCGCCTCACGTTTTCCGAACGAGGATCTGTCGGCGGATTGATTGCAGATGTCACAATCGCGACAGTGGTCAAACTCGACAGAACGAGGGGCTTCGGGCAAACCGAATTCGAGTGCCGGGGAGCGCAAATCGACTATCAAAAAGGTTCGCCATCCGACGCACCCGCGCAAGCCGTTTTTGCACCTGGTGCCACTCATCCATCCGACCATTCCTTTTCAATTGGTCTTGCCCCACACCACCGAGTTTACCTATGGCACCGTGAGAGAATCGAGTGAGACGCCTCGTGTCGCTTCACGGAGTGAAAGCCACACCGCCCCGCAAAGTCGAGCGGCGAAGTTATTCGGCCACGTTCGGCGTTGGCTCACGTTCGGTTTCCAAGACTCCGCGAATCATCCAAAGGCTGCGAATCGCAATTCGGCAGGGAGGCCGAAGTGGGCATCTTTTCCAAGCGTCGACGAAAAAGCCGTCATTCTTCAAGCAACCCGCTGGTGCGATGGTTCGGACCGGGATTCACCGTCGCCGGTCTTCTGTACGCGGGGTACGCGGTTCTGTCAGGGAATTGGACGTTCTCATCGCTCGACGAATCGGACCAATCGATTGTTCGTCCCGAACCGGTCGATCTTGGCGACCAACCTCCGCGCCCCGCCGATCGGATTCGTATCGCAACGTTCAATATCGAGAAATTCGGCGACACAAAGATGAACAAACGCGATAGTGAGGCGGGCATCGATGTGATGCAGAAACTCGCTGAGATCGTTGCCCGGTTCGATCTAGTTGCCGTGCAAGAGGTCATGTCCGACGGAGCGTCCGTCAAACAGTTGGTCGCGCTGCTCAACGCATCCGGCCAGAATTACGGCTTCACTCTGAGCGAGCCGATCGGTTTGGAGGAGAACAGCTACCGAGAATCCTACGCATTTCTTTGGGACCGAACGCGCATCCAGATGATACCGGGAAGTGTGTATGTCGTCCGAGATCCTGGCAAACGAATGCACCGCGAACCGATGGTGGCCACGTTTGAAGCGCTCGTCCCGCCCGAGAGCGCTCAGCGGCCTTTCCGTTTCACCGCGATCAATGTCCATACCGATCACGATTTGGTGAATCTGAATGATCCGAACAACGAGATCGATGTCCTTGCCGATGTGTTCTACCGTGTCCGCGACTTCGAATACGAACAACACGGCGAGACAGATTTCATTTTATTGGGCGACCTCAATGCACCCTCGAATGGGCTGGGTGGATTGCTGGGAATGGGTCTCTACACGATCGCCGGGGACATTGGAACGAACGTCAACCGAACGAAGACGAATGACCACATCCTGATCGATCGCACCTGGACCAAGGAATACTCCAAAGACATGCACATGGGTGTGATCGATTTCCAACAGCACATGAATCTGACCGAGGCGCAGGCCAACGAAGTCAGTGATCACCTTCCACTGTGGGCAGAGTTCGATATCCACGAACGTGACCGTGACCCCACAATCCAGACTGCCAGCGACAGCGGTCGTGTACTCAAGTAGCGTCGATTAGACGGCGCTCGCCGACACAGCGTCGTCGAGAGACTCTTCTTCGGGTTCTTCGTCATCACGAATGTCCCAGCGACCCGCCATCAAGTTGGCGATCGGGCGAGTCGCGTCGTTGCGGTCCAGCATCAGCTTCACGACCGAAGTGATCGGTGTCGCCAAGAACATGCCGATCAATCCCCACATCATGCCCCAGAACATCAACGCCAACAGAATCGTCACGGGGTGCAGGTCCGACGACTCGCCCATCATCTTCGGCTCGACAATGTTGCCGCTGACCATCTGAATCGTCGAAATCACGATGATGCAAGCGACCATCCAGCCAATCCCATGATCCGGCGCGAACAAGATCAACGGGATCGGCAGCAGCGTTGCGAATAGCGGGCCGATGTTGGGCACAAAGTTCAACAAAAAGGCGAGCACCCCGAACGCAAACGCCGCAGGCACTCCGAACAGCCACAATGCGAAACCGAACAGCAATCCCGTGACCGCAGAGATCACTGACTTCAGTCGCAGATACGATCGCACTTCATTGACAATCTCCAAAACCGCCGGAGCGGTCTTGTGCGTCGGCGTTCCGATGAGCAAGAAAAAGACGTAGATCAAGACGACCAGAATCGACGAAGCGAAGCTCATCAAAGTTTGAGCCAAACGCCCAATCCCGTCACGAACCAATCGGTCGACGGATTCGTTCGGCGGCACCTCTTCACCCCCAAGTGCTTCGTTTTCATCCCCTTCCGCTCGTTCGCGTTTCATCGCGGCGGGCAAACGTGACTCGACACTCTCGACGAGTGTGTCGACCCGGTCTTGATATGCCTGGCGGTTCTTGTTGAGTTCGACGACGGAGTTTCCAATCGCGACACCGAACGCGGTGATGATCAAAGCACCAAGGACCAAGGTGATGCCGGCGGCGATCACGCGATTGACACCCAGTCGTCGCTCGAGCCCTGTCAGGATCGGGCCGACGCCGCTGACGACAAACACCGCGACAACGAATGGGACCAAGACCGGACGAAGCCAGTACACGGCGTACATCACCGCAAAGACGGCCAGGATGACCAAACAGATCGTCTGCGGATCGGTTCCCGTCGCGCGCATATAGCGTTCCAGGCCGGACGTCGGTTGTTTCGGTCGAGGCGTCTCGTTCGCGTCGCTCATCGTGACTTGTTCGCTCCGTGAAGACTTGGTCGCGTCATGCCTGCGGATTCAAACGCGGCAGCCATGTTCTTGTAACAACGCCTCGCCGCCGCAATCGGATCGTAGTTTTTTTGGCTCCACACCTGACCGCTTACTTCGCAGCTCACATCGCCGCGATAACCCCCCGCCTTAAAGAGGCCAAAAATCCGCTTGTAGTCAACGGTCCCGGATTCGCCGGGCAACGCAAAACGGACACGCCCGGTTGCAGTGTCCTTCACCGCATCCTTGACGGCGATGTGGGCTGTCGATGGCAGTGCCGCCTGGACTGTCGATTCGATGTCGAGATCGCGGAATGCGTAGTGACTGTAGTCGTAAACCATCCGCAGTCGTGCGGGGTCGCCCAACCGATTCATCAGCCAGACTGCCTGGGAGGGCTTGGACATCGCGCCGCCACGATGCGGTTTGATCGCGATCACCGTCTCGGTCGCGTCAGCGAGTTCCACCCACTTGCCCAGTCGATCCACCAGCGCTTGCTTCGTCGATTCAAAATCACCCCCACCGAGGACCGTCTGGATCAACGGGGGCTCATCGGCGGCCAAGTCGTGAGCGACGTCGGCGGCTAACCGCAACCGCTGGAGCGCGACGCGCTGCAGTTTTTCGCTCGTCGGGGGCACGTGCTCCATCAAGGACGTCAGCTTCAGACCGCTCGCTTGGATCTGCGACGCCAACCCGGCACGGCGTGCTTTGCCCAGCATCGATGAGTCCGCGTCCCAGCCGCTGTTGACAGTGATCTCGATCGAATCAAATCCGATCTCCGCGATCGCTTTGATCGCCGACTCGGTCGTTAGCGACTTCATGCCGTAAGTGCCAAAACCGAGCGTCATGGAATGCGATGCGACCGCCCCGCGTGTGGTGGTGGCTCCGGCGAGGGCGAGGCCGGCTACCAAACAGGTTCGCCGCGATATCGAGATAGCCATCTTCGCTCCATGAGTTTCTTCGGCGCTGAGGAGGACAGCTATGATAACCCAATCAACATTTTCACATGAACCGAGGCTCCCATGACCCGATGGTCCACCGCCGCCTTGCTGATAGCGTTTTGCACAACATTGGCCGCGAACGGCGGCCGCTTCGAGACCGTTGTGCTCGATGAAACATTTCAAAGCGAAGGCGTCGCGGTCGCGGACATCGACGGCGATTCTGTCCTGGACATTGTGTCGGGCCCCTTTTGGTACGCGGGTCCCGACTTTCGAGATCGCCACGCGTACGCGGATATCCGAGCTAACTCGATCGCTGGCTATTCTGACTACTTCTTTACCTTCGCGCGCGATTTCGACGGAGACGGCGATCTCGATCTTCTTTCAATTCCGATTCCCGGTGGAAGTGCACGGATTCATTTCAATCCTGGAACCGGACCGGCGACTTGGCCGCATCAGGTCATACTCGACGATGTCGGTAATGAGTCACCGACGCTCATGGACTTCGATGGCGACGGAAAGGAAGAACTGGTCTGCATCCACGGGGGACGTTATGGGCTCGCCCGGCCTGGTCGCGACGTGAGACAACGTTGGAAGTTCCAGCCCATCGGTGAGCAGTCCGGACTCGGCAAGTTTACCCATGGAATGGGAGTCGGAGATGTTGATGGCGACGGGTTGATGGACCTGCTCGTCAAGGATGGTTGGTGGAGGCAATCAAACGCCAACGGAAACGACTATGAGTTTTATCCGGTGAAGTTCGCCGAATCGGGCGGCGCGCAGATGTTCGTCTATGACTTCGACGGCGACGGCGACAATGATGTCGTCTCATCACAGAATGCTCATGGGTTTGGGTTGAGTTGGTTCGAGCGTCGCGGCGAATCACCGCGCGACTTTTTGTTTGTCGAGCACGTCATCCTGGGCGACAAACCGAACGACAATCCCTACGGCGTCTCGATCAGCCAGTTGCATGCTCTCGCGTTAGCCGACATCGACGGCGACGGTGTGAAAGACCTCGTCACCGGCAAGCGATTTTGGGCTCATGGCGGGACGGACTCCGGCGCCCATGAGCTACCCGTTCTCTACTGGTTCAAGACACGACGTGGTCGATTCGGAGTCGACTTCGTCCCAATGCACATCGCAGCTCGTGTCGGCGTTGGTACGCAGCTGGCAACCGCGGACGTCGACGCCAATGGGTACGTCGACATCGTGGTGGGCAACAAACTTGGCACGTTTCTGTTGCTCAATCACGGTGAGACGGAAACCGAGCCGGCGGTGACGGATCAGCCGCGATCGATTGTCGGCACCTCGGATTTTGCCGGTGGCGTCCGTTCGACCGACCCGCTCTCGCCGGAAGACGAGCGCGCCACGTTCGTCTTGCCCGAGGGCTTCGAGGCTCAGCTCTTCGCCGCCGAGCCCGATATCGCCAAGCCGCTCAATATGGCGTTCGACTACCGCGGACGCTTATGGATCACCAACACGATCGAGTACCCGTACCCGGCTCCAGATAGCCGTCCGCCGCGTGACTCAATCAAGATCCTCGAAGACACGGACGGCGATGGCAGGGCTGACAAGGTGACGACTTTTGCGGACGAGCTCAACATCCCGATGGGTCTGTATCCATACAAGGATGGCGTCATCTGTTTCAGTATTCCCAACATCTTGTTCTTGCGAGACACCGACGGAGACGATGTTGCCGACGAACGTCAGGTTCTGTACGGCCCCTTCGATACGACCCGCGATACGCATGGAATGTGCAACGCGTTCACACGCGGCTATGACGGTTGGCTCTACGCATGTCACGGCTTCAACAACCAGTCAACGGTCTCCGGTCGAGACGGTCATTCCGTCACGATGCATTCGGGAAATACGTTTCGAATTCGGCTCGACGGATCACGGATCGAACACTTCACGCACGGCCAAGTCAATCCATTCGGTATGGCGTTTGATCCGCACGGTGATGTGTTTTCAGCGGATTGTCACACCAAGCCAATCACGTTGCTCATCCCCGGCGGCTATCACGAGAGTTTTGGGGCGCCACACGATGGGCTGGGCTTTACGCCGCCAATGATGCAGCACCTACATGGAAGCACAGCGATCGGCGGACTCGCGCTGTATCACGGCGACCAATTTCCGCCGGTCTATCGTGGCAACGCGTTTGGCGGGAATGTGATGACAAGCCGCATCAACCGCAACTCGATTCATCACTCGGGGGCGAGTGTGCGTGCCCAAGAAGAACCCGACTTTTTGATCTCCGGAGATCCATGGTTTCGACCCGTGGATTTGCAAGTCGGCCCCGATGGCGCGCTCTACGTCGCAGACTTTTACAACAAGATCATCGGTCACTACGAAGTCCCGCTGGATCATCCCGATCGCGACCGAAGCCGAGGACGCATTTGGCGGATCGTCTACAAACCAACCGATCGTCGGCGGGACGCACCGGCCGTCGGACCCGAAAGCTTTCGAATCGAGGAAGGCCTCGATCACGCGGTGGAGTCGCTTGGGTCGAAAAACATGACCACGCGAATGCTCGCGACGGACGCCATCGTCGATCGCTATGCGGACACCGCCAACGAGGACGGGTCGAGCCTGACTTTGCTCCGAGTCGCACTCGAGGGTGCCGATGACGCGGACACCAAAATCCATCTCTTGTGGGCGCTGGCTCGGCTCAAAAGGATCTCCAAGGGTGACCTCGACAGTGCAATACGCGACGAAGACGCTCGAGTCCGCGAGCATGGCTTTCGAATTCTGGCGGAAAGCGATTTCCAAGACGAACAAGCAAGCCCTTGGCTCACCGCCGGTCTCCAGGACCCTTCGCCACGCGTCCGACGATCCGCCGCAACGGCAGCTGCGTCGCGAGCGTCGCCAGAATTGGTCAAGCCATTGCTCACCGCACTGCGAGACAACCGGGCGGATCCGCACTTGCGGCACGCGGTTCGGATCGCACTGCGGAACCATCTTCGCGAGCCGAGTCTTTTTCAAGCCGCGACGTCCGAGTTGCCGATTTCCGATCGCCGCGAGGTGGCAGAAATCTGTTTGGCCATTGAGACCGAGTACGCCGGACGGTTCATCGCGGAGAATCTGAACACCATCGGCGAGGTGTCGCGTGAACAGCTTTCGAAGTATCTGACATTTGCCTGCCGCTACGCTTCGCTCGATCACCTCACCTCCATCATCGCCCAGTGCCGAGCCAATTTCGGCGACGATGTCGCGTATCAGGAGGAACTCTTGCGTTCGGTGGACAATGGATTCGCACAGCGCGGTCAGAACACGCCCGAGGCCGTTCGGAAATGGGCGGAAAGTCTCGCGCGCCGCTATCTGGAGCTCGAGCCAGACGCACAGACGATTGAAATTGGAAAGCGAGTGTTTGCATGGCGATACGTTGCGGACGTGAATCATTCAAAACAACCAAATCCCTGGCAACGGTCGACAAAACGGAATTCCGTCGACGGTGAACAGCGTTCGGCGTTGCACAGCAGTTTCCCCGCTGGTGAATCCAAGGTCGGCATCTACCGAAGTGATCCATTCGAGCTCGCCGACCAGTTCGGTTTTTTCATTGCCGGTCATGATGGCTTTCCCGACAAACCACTTCAGAACCTGAACTACGTTCGCGTTCGCGATGCCGCGACCCTCGCCGAGCTCAAACGCTGGCCTGCTCCACGCAATGACACCGCGCAAGAAGTCAAATGGGAAACGGCTGAACATGCCGGACGACGGGTCTACGTCGAGCTGATCGACGGAGACACCGCCGGCGCCTATGCGTGGCTCGCGGTGGGACGCTTTTCTGTCGAAGGATTGAACCCACAAAAATCGAGCGGAGACCGACACTCGGCGGCGACTCTCGTAAAGGACTTTCGACTTCAGCCACTCATCGCGGTCATGTCACAGTTAATGTCCGACCCCAATGCGAGTGGTGAAGACGCATCCCTTTTTGCAAAAGCGTACGCTTCGGCGCGCCCGAGTCTAGGCTCCGCCGCAATCGCCGAGGCCATTGCATTCCAAGGTACAGACGGTGAACTCCGTCGGCGACTGATCGCGCTGCTAACGGGCGAAGGTGGCGAAGCAATTCGGCTTGAAACGCTCGGGCTGTCGATGAAGATCGCCACCGCCGCTGAACAGCGTCGCGTTGCCTTGGACCTGGCTTCTCACCAGAGAGCCGCGAACGTCCTGCTCGAATTGGTTGAGAACGGCGATGCTTCGGCTCGCGTGCTGGTCGATTCGGCGGTCAGGACAAAGCTCGAAAGCTTCACTGATGAGAACCTTTTGACGCGGGTCACCCAATTGGTTGCCGGGCTCCCAAACGAGGACGAAGAAGTACTGCAAACGATGGCCGATCGAAAGCGCGTTTATCTCGAATCGCCCGGCGATCGATCGTCGGGCATCAAGCTCTTTCGAAAGCACTGCGCGAACTGCCATCGCGTCGCGGGTCAAGGTGCCGAAGTCGGGCCCAACTTGGATGGCATCGGAAACCGAGGCCTCGATCGTTTGATCGAGGATGTGCTGCAGCCCAGTCGCAATATCGATGCCGCTTTTCGCGCCACCGCCGTGCTCACCCAAGACCGCAATGTTTTCACGGGATTGATCAAGCGGGTGGAAGGTAAGCAAACGGTGCTCGTCGACCAAAACGGAAAAGAGCAGCGAATCCTCAGCGACGAGATCGACGAGCGACGAACGCTTCGCACTTCGCCGATGCCGGCAAACTTTCACGAGTCACTCAACGAACGCGCGACCAGCGATCTGTTGGCGTATCTGCTGTCACTCACAAGTTGATTCGATTCAACGAGATCGGGATTCCCGTTCTCCAATTGGTGCCAGGCATCTTTCGACCCCTGAGGGAGATTACCCGTCAATGCATCTGTCCAAAGGCTCCGGTTTCCGTTGATCAACTTCGGTAGAAGAGTGCCGTAGCGCAAGTGAGCGTCAACCCGATCGGTCACCCAACTTGATTGCCGGGCCGCCGCGACTCTCAGGAGTGATCGGCGGTCGGCTGCGACGCGATAATCACACGCAGGCCAACGACCATCGTGTCGCCAAGCTTGACCTTGTGACGTCGCTCTTCAAGGTGTCGCTGTCCGAAGTGCAGCCTCATCCTGCAGAGCGATGCTCTTGTTGGACGCAGACGCTCGTTCGCTGTTGACACCGTTCTTTGACCAATCGCCGATCGACGGCGTTATCGCCGCCGACGCACCCAGCAACCGCCCAACAGACCCGCGAACGTCGCGAGCGTTCCGGGCTCCGGTACGGCGGCAGTGGTCAGGTCATCGGAGAGGACGAAATTGTCGATGCCCCATGACTCGTCGGAGGCGGCTTGATCGAGCGTAGATGTAAACAGCACCGTCACACTCGACGCGGTAGTCGCGTAGTTAAGGTTGATGTCAACATAGGCGTCGGTGCGGTTCACCGGACCGGGTTCGTTGAATTGGACTTCGTCTGCCCCGAAGACTGCCTGATTGAACACCCGGTTGTAGACCAAGTTGCCATCCAAAAAGATTTGAAACGACTCGCCGCTATCCCAACTGTCAAAGTGAAAGAACCGCAGTCCCAAGTCGACGCTGCTCTGGTTTCCAGTCAACGCAAACGTCTGCGACGTCACCACTCCGGCTCCGAATTGATTCACGCCGCCCAGGATGGACTCGTTGCCGAGCACCGAGATCGTCGAAAGGCGGTTGTCGGACCATCCGCCGACACTGTCGAAATTGTCGGTGGCAATGATGCTCGCATGGGCCCGCGAGTCGGTTGAAATGAACGCCGTCGCCGAAGCGAAAGCAACAAACGTGGCGATCGAAATACGATGAAACATGGGTTCCTCAAGGAGAACAGATTCGTGACCCCCGATACGCCGCCGAAGCGAGCAACTCTGTCGAAACAGTGTGGAACAAAACCGATACCAGCAAGCGAATTCGGCCGAAAACCCTCGTTTTGCGGTTCCGAATTTGCCGGTCCGAGGGCCAGTGCCTCGGCCACCCTCAGCGAACGAAGGGCTTTCGCGTTCCATGGCGTTTGAGGTCGGTCGCCGAAACACGGCCATCGTCGACCGAGTTCATCCACGGCGGAAAGCCAACGGTATCGCGATTAAAGACCAGAGCGGAGTGCCTAGCTCTCGTCGGTGCCGACTGGGGTCGAGTCGGCGTCTTGCTCGTCGGAGGCTTCTTCCAGATCGCCGATTCCGTCAGCGCTTTGCTCCGCCATCGAAAGCCGTCGGCGCGAGTCGCTCCAAAGCCCGTAGGCTTCGTTAAGAAAAATAGCACTCGCGACGAACCCAGCGCCCCATGCAATCATCTTGAGCATGAAGCTGAGGCCCATGATCTCACCAAGGATGATCGGGAGAAGCAAGAAACTGATCCCAGCGATCGCTTTTAGTGCGGCGCTAGCCTGCGTGTTGCGCGCTTGGAGTCGAATGCTGCGGGCGACGGCGTTGCGTGCGGACTGATTCGCCAGTTCGCGCATCGCCGACATGTTGTGTTCCCGCTCGGGTGCTTGAGAACGCGGGATGATAGGCGTTTCGGCACGTTCTGATTCCGGACCCGTCGCAGTCTCAGCTACCGTTTGGATCGTCTCCGATGCAATCGGTATCGAATCCGTTCCAGCCGGCGTCGTTTCATCTTCCGCCTCCGGCTCATCACCCTGAACCCGCTGAAGTAGCCGGCTCATGTAGGCTTCGATCGAATCATCATCGGTCGGTGCTTCGATGGGAGCTGGAACCGTCTGCTCGACCGAAACCGTATCGGTCTCCGCCGGAGCTTGCTCGGCGGTCGCGTCGTATTCCTCTTCGTGTCCTTCTGTCTGATAACCCGAGTCGGCAAAGTTCCAAGACTGGG
>JBCBLJ010000953.1:0-2967 GCA_038520195.1 Planctomycetota bacterium | reverse complement strand
GATTCAACCCAAGCGAGTCGGGGCGATCAGGACGTTACCCATCGAAACCCACGCCATCAAAGGGCAAGGCTCACCCGAATCAGCGTGCTTTTCCTTGCAGTGTCGTTGTCCGTTGGTTGCACCGGCGGAGTTGACGACCCGGTTTCGCTCCTCAACCGAGCAAGGGCACTCTGTGACCGTCAACGCGCCGACGAGGCATTGACCGTCTTGGCGAAAGTCCAATCTTTGGAGCCCGGCAATCGTGATGCCTGTTATCTCCAAGGAATCGCACACGAACAGAATGGTGCCTTTGAGAAAGCCATCGATGCGTACGACCGCTGCCTACTCAAGGATCCTCAACATACCGACTCACTCAACAATCGTGGCGTGCTCCACGGACGAATGGGTGACTTTGAACGAGCATTGGAAGACCTCAAGACTGCCATCACGATCAACCCATCGGATGCTCTTGCGTGGTCTAACTTGGGGTTGGCATACCATGAGCTCGGACAATTTGAATCGGCGATCGCGACGTACAAAAAGGCGATTGAATTGACTCCCAACGCGCAGGTTCTTTTCCAGCGCGGCAACGCACACTATGCCGATCGATCCTATGGCTCCGCGATCCGGGACTACTCGCAAGCCATCAAGCTAGAAAACGGTTTTGCGAAGGCTTACCTCAATCGAGCGTTGGCGCATCTTCGTTCGGGTGATCGAGAAGCAGGGTATCGGGATTTGGCGTTGGCCGAGCAATATGACGACGATATGACTGTCGCCACGGTCGTCGACAGTGTTCGATTGATGTTTCGCGCCAAGCAGTTGCATGAACGAGCCGTCAAAGCCACCCGAGATTGGTTGGAGTCGACTGGATGGCAAACGCAAGATCACCCGGAATTTCACTTCACAGCGACGGGGCTGACCGCACCAGAGTCGTCGCCGGTTTCGGAGCGGTATGACGCCGTCGTCATGATCAGCAATGAGCGAGACGAAATCATCTCGGACATCGAGATCGTCAAAGCCGCGTTAAGTAGTCAAGAAAGACTCTGCCTGTTCGTCATCGATAGTTCGCAACTCGACGGTTCGAGCGTCGACGAATCGACGAAACAACCGTTTTGGTTGCGTCAAGCGGTCTACGACTGGCGGCCCACGAAGAATCAATTCCAGGCCCACACAGTCCGGCTAATCCTTCCCGAACAATCAGACGCCGAGAGCGAGGCCCCGCTGGCGAACGAGTAGGCGCATGAGTAGGGGACAGACCATTGGACTCGATCGTCGGGTGGCATTTTCCAGCAGCAATTCTGGGTATCGAGTGCACTGTCGCTGACGAACTGCCACGGTCCCTGACGAACTTGCCCTTGGACTCTGCGCCCTCAGCGTTTTCCTCTGCCCTCGCTCTGACTCTGCCAACTCGTTCCGTTTCGCGAGCTTCGACACGCTAAAGCGTGGGAAGCGTTGGTTTCGGTGGTGACGCGGCGTTGCGAGCCGCGATGGTCCGAACCATGGTCTTGGTCACCGCCCGGAGCGGTGCGGCGGCCGCCTCGTCGTTCATCAAGACGTCCTGCAGTCGGCCCTCATCACCGGCGATCCGAAGCGTCGGGTTCAGTGGAAGCCCACCCAAGAACGGCAAATCCATTTCTTCCGCTGTCTGTCTCGCACCACCAGCCCCAAAGATGTCGTAGGTCTTGCCGTTGTCGGGACAGAGGAATCCGCTCATGTTTTCGACAACGCCAAGGATCGGGATATTCACTTTGCGGAACATCGCGATGGCTTTCACCGCGTCCAGCAATGCGACTTCCTGGGGCGTGCATACGACAACGCTACCGGCCAGAGGGATGGCTTGCGACAGTGTGAGCGCGACGTCGCCCGTACCCGGTGGCATATCGATGATGAGGTAATCGAGTTCACCCCATTCCGTCATGCCGAGGAACTGGTTGATCGATCCATGTAGCATCGGCCCGCGCCAGATGACGGCTTCCTTGGGATCCACAAGAAACCCCATCGACATGACCGGCATCGGATACAACTCATCCGGCTCGGTCAGCTGCAGGGGATCGATGCGTTTGGATTCCGAGAATGCCGGTCGGCCGGTCATCCCCAGCAAGTGAGGAATGCTGGGCCCATACACGTCGGCATCCATCAGTCCGACGCGGCTCCCCAATTGCCGCAGCGTGAGCGCGATCGAAGCGGCGACCGTGCTTTTTCCTACGCCACCCTTACCACTGCCGACGGCGATCACGCTTTTTGCACGCAGCGCCGTCTGGCCGACGCGCGCGGCCGGCCGCGCAAAATCTTGATACTCGACGACGATCGTCGCGCCGGGGAACTGGGCGGAAAACCGAGACTCGATGGTGTCGGTCAGGTCGTCGGCGATCGGACGCGAGTGTGACGTGATGCCGACACGGGCGTGGGCGGTGTTATCAGAGACGTCGATTTCCAAGACTTGCCCGACCGATCCCAGCGTTCGTCCCGTTTCTGGATCGACGATGGAATCAAGCAAGTCCTTGACGGCGGGTTGCGAAAGCATGACGGAAGCAGTCTCCGAAGGAGCATCGCCAGATCCGCTTGCTGCCCCTGGATGGCGAGCTGTCGTCGGGGAGCCGTTGTGCCGTCACGGCGCAACGCCACTATTCTGCCGGTCGGGCAATGTTCGACAAGCCGACGAAGCGGCGCAAAAAAAAAGCGGTCCGACAGTAGCTGCCGGACCGCTTTCGCGTCTAACGTCTGAAGTCACAGTGCTTCACGAATCGCTTATTCAGCGAACGTATCGAGCACTGGCCTGAATGACGTTGCGCTTCTTTGAGATGCTTGCGCTCGGGTCGACGACGGGTGCCGGCGGCATCGGAGCGGCGTCGGCGGGAGCCGGCGTCACGCTGGGCGCGGCGGGCATCACGGGTGCGGCCATCGGAGCCGAGCATCCGCAAGCGGGTGCGGCGGCGCATCCGCTGTCGCAGCCCATGTCACAACCGCTGTCGCAGCAAGACTTCTTCT
>JBCBLJ010001198.1:0-1593 GCA_038520195.1 Planctomycetota bacterium | reverse complement strand
GTCGCGCACACGCCGGGGCCAGAGAATTGTGGAAGCGAATTCTGTATCCGTTTGCCTTTGACCAGTGAAACCGCAGTCGAGGAAGAACATCAGCGCAGCAGTACCGCACTCGCGGGGAAAAAGGTCTTGCTGATTGAAGATCACGACGGAATCCGTAACATGCTCGCCCGGGCACTTGAACTCAAAGGGATGCAGGTGGCGACCGCTAGTGATGGCTTGAAAGGGCTGCAACTGTACGATGAGTTTCAGCCGGGTATCTCCGTGATCGACATCGGACTGCCGGACCTCTCGGGATATGAGGTTGCCGAAGCGATTCGGTCACGTGAGGCCGCGCGGACCACCCTCGTTGCGGTAACGGGGTACGGGAGAAATGAAGACGTCATCAAGACGCGTGAAGCGGGCTTCGATCTGCACTTACTGAAACCGATCGACCCCGTCGTTCTGGTGGAGCGGCTTGCAGAAATCGAATCGAGCGAGCTTACGAGCGGTTAGACCATCAATCATCGTACGACGTTGATCTGGCAAATGGGGTGTTCTCCGAAAGTGAAACCACGTGCCCCCAGACGTCTAGTCGGAAAGACGATGGCCGGCGAACCACGCCGGTCACCGAGTGAGCCGATCGAACGCTTCCTGGTATTTCTCGGAGGTTTGTCGGATGATGTTCTCCGGCAACGTCGGCGGCGGGCTTTGCTTGTCCCACCCGCACTGAGAGAGCCATTCGCGAACGAACTGCTTGTCGAAAGAAGGTTGCGCGTCACCGGGCGTGTACGCGTCGGCGTCCCAAAATCGCGAGGAGTCGGGGGTAAGGACTTCGTCGACCAGGATGATTTCGCCGTTGCGTTGCCCGAACTCAAATTTGGTGTCCGCGATCAACAAACCCTTCGACTGAGCGTGCTCGGCGGCGGCGGCGTAGATTTCGAGGCTGAGGTCACGAAGCCGGAAGGCCAGTTCTTCGCCGAGTTCGTTCACCATTCGGTCGATCGCCACGTTCTCGTCGTGCTCGCCCTCCGCGGCTTTGGTCGCCGGCGTGAAAATCGGCGTCGGCAGCCGATCGCATTGCCGTAGTCCTGACGGCAACGCTATCCCACAGACTTCACCGGTCTGGCGATACTCGGCCAGGCCGCTACCCTCAAGGTACCCGCGGACGACACACTCAAATGGGACGACCTCCGCTTTTTCGACGACCATCACACGGTCGACAAGTGGACCGGTATCGAACTGCGACGAAAGCGAGTCGGGAACGGCTGTCGACTTCAGGTGATGGCGACCCGGCAGTTGATCGAACCAAAAGGAACTCATCTGAGTCAGCAAACGCCCCTTTTGCGGGATGCCGCTGGGAAGAATGAAGTCGAACGCGCTGATTCGGTCGGTGCTGACGATCAGCAAATCCTCGCCTAGATCGTAGAGGTCCCTCACTTTACCGCTCATCCTTGGGAGGGGAAGATTCGTGCGCAGCAGAGCACCGGCGTCGTCGTGTTGATAGAGTTGCGTTTCCATGCCGCGATTGTGAAAGATGATTCTTCGAGCCACAAGCTGCCGTGGTCGCCGCGCGAGTGCCGAATCGGTACACTATCGCCACTTCACTAATCACCG
>JBCBLJ010000211.1:0-10900 GCA_038520195.1 Planctomycetota bacterium | reverse complement strand
TTGCCCGCGGCGTCACCGAAGTCGTCGTCTTCGCGTCGGAAAATGAAACCGTGCGGAAGCACCACGCGGAGATTCCGTTCGACCTAGTGGCTGATCCCCAGAGGCATCTCTATGCGGCATTCGGTGTCGAGAAATCGGTGACCGCCCTGCTTCACCCGGTCGCGTTTTGGGCCGCCATCAAGGGCACGATTCGGACCGGTTCAAAGTCGCGATCCCGTTCTGAATCAGCGCTTGGATTGCCCGCTGATTTTCTGCTTGACGCGACCGGCAGGATTCAATCATTGCACTATGGCAAACATGCCTCGGACCACTGGGAGGTGGATGAGGTGCTGAGTTTGGCGCGAGCGTAGTTCGGAAGCAGCAACGAGAGTCCCAACGCAGAGCCGCAGAGGTCGCCGAGTGAGCTGACATGGCCGCTAGGCTAGAATCAGCCGTTACGAATTCTTGTCGGCGTAACGGTCGCTGACGTGCAGTCGACCGAACGGATCACTGATTGGAGTCAGATTGGGATTGACGTTTCCAGCGCCGGTAGTGACTTCGAGGAACTCGCGAAATCGTATCGTACCAACCGAGTCGTGATCCAATCGTTAAGCGGGCAAAGCCAGTAGGGT
The DNA here is from genome assembly GCA_038520195.1 of Planctomycetota bacterium. Taxonomy (GTDB): domain Bacteria; phylum Planctomycetota; class Planctomycetia; order Pirellulales; family Pirellulaceae; genus Stieleria. Next base: position 10,289 of record JBCBLJ010000211.1, on the reverse strand, counting down.
CTTCCCTTCAGCGGCTGTCGGTCGGAAGGAAGACTTTGCCGAATGCCGAAAGCGTGCTGGCCGACTGAATCGCTTCTCGTGTCGTCGCGGTGAGCACGATCCCGCCGGTGTTGGCATCGAAATCGAACTCACGTCGCACCAGTCGGTCTTTCTCAAACAGTTCCGTTGAAGCTTGCAGTGGAAGAGGCTTTGAGATGACGCGTAGCGACCCGGGTTCCTGTTCGGCACTGTACTGTTCGACGACGCTGATTCGGATTTGATCATTTGGCAGCGTGGAACGCTCGACACGGAACGTAACACCCGGCACCTCAGGCAATGTGAAGGGACCTTTCTCCTGCGGAATCTCGGTTCCGGGAAGTGACTCTTTGCCAAACCGCATCCACGCGCGAACTTCGGTCGTATCGAACTTGTCCGGAAAATCTGCGATCCGGCAAAGCAAAATCGGGATCGGCTCGCGGACTTTGAATTCGGGTAGTGAGAACTGATAGGTCTTTTGCCCGAATCGCCTGGATCGTTCATTGAAGCCGGTGATCTCGACCCAGATGTCGGACGGTCTTGGCGTGAATTCACCGCTGGCACGATCACCGTTCGCGCTTTCAATCGCCAAACGCATTGTCAGTTCACGATTAAGCCGCTGTTTCTCGGGGCCGGCGTGGACTTGAAATCGACTCTGATCGACCTTGTCCAAGTTCAACCGTTGCGAGAGCAGAGAGTTTTTGTAGTTATACGGGCGGTGAACGAGTCGGCGGCCGCGGAGTGTCATTAGGAATCGTTCGCCGCCCTCGACTTCCACGTTGCTGCGAGCATCAATCGACTCACGGGAATCGGGCACCGAGGCTCGAACCGAAAACGCCTTGGCCGGTTGCACGGGCTGTCCGCTACCGATTCGGATGCCGCGCGGAGGCCATTCGTCCATCGGCGCGAAAGATCCAAATTTGGCCGGTTTGGAAACGTCTTCTCGATCGAGTTGCCAAACCACTTCGGGCTGCTGCGTCGCATTTTTCAGGATTCTCAGAAGGTCATCGCCATCGGCGGCGGTTTCAAACTCGGCAAGGCCCTTGAGCTTGCGTTGGAGGGCACCATTGTCCCGTCCGAATCGATACTCGACCACTGTGAGCCGAATGTCTTTGCGGCTGCGAATAAGGTCGACGGCTTTGCCGCTGGGTGCCGAAACCGGCGCAGATGCGAACGAGATCAGCTTTGGTTCGCCATCGGTGAGCAGAATCACGTGCCCCTTCTTCGACCGTAGTTCGCCGGTGTAGGCTTGAATCAAAGCTTGCCAGGTAGGCGTGACTCCGACGGGCCCCGCTTTCGCGAGTTCGTCCGTGAAGGTTTGGATGCGACGATTCGTCAGTGGCGCGATGCCAAGAACGTTTTCGACGTTGAAGTTGGGGTTTTGAGTCACCTCTTCGTCAGGAACGATCGGCCGGAGTGTGACGGTCTGGCCATCGTCCCACTTCAACACGCGAGCGGTGTGTTTACGATCCTTAAAAATGTCGGTCGATTTGACTTCCCAGGTGCCGTCCGCCTTCTTAGTTTGGACAAACCCGTAGCGATGTCCGAACAGAATCAGCCCGACCTCGACATCGGAGCCGACAAGTTCGGAAAGGAACTCATTGATGGCCTTACGGGCTTCATCGAGTTGAGATCGGCCGCCGATCAGACTCTCCATCGACTTGGAACAATCGAGGACCAGTAGCACCCGCTCGGGCTCTTTATTTTCGCGAACGACGTTGACTTCGGGCGTCCCGTAGCTCGGCAAGCGGAACACCGATTTTTCGGCTTCGCCGACCTTCGTAATTCGGAGGCTCCCTTCGCGCCGCAATCCACGAAAGAAGAGGTTGGGGCGAAACGCGTCGACGTTGTCGAGCGTTTTCGGGACCGTCAGCGACAGTCGGACTTCGTTCTCGGTCTTTGCGCCCAGCGGAACAACGACGGACTCGTCATCGGACCACACCGATGCGAGCCCCGACGGGACAATACCCGGACGCGTGGCGGTGAACTCGATCTTTTTGCCGGCTACAAATTGCCCCAGAGTGCCTTCCCGAAGGGCTTGTTGGGGTTGCGGCAAGAGGGTCGACGACAGGGAGATACTTTGGCTTGCGTCGAGATACGACTTCGACAAGTCAAGTCCGTCGACGTTCGCGGGCAACTTGGAGAAGAACGGGTTTCCTTTCTTGGTTGCGAGCAGTCGTTGTGCGGACGCCAGGATGAACGGTGTGTTGTCGCGTGGTCTTGCCCGCCCCCAGAACTCCTCCATGGTCCGCGCGGCGTGATCGTAGAAGAACAATTGTCGATCGAGCGCGAAACGTCCTTGGCCGATCGGCGTGAGTTGCTTTGGGCTGTTGCTAAACAACATCGTGCGGCTTCGTAGGAACGTATCCCACTGGGCGAGCCTTCGGCGGATTTCAGTCACCGCCGCGCCAGATTTTGATTCCGCGATCGGTTCGTCCATGACTTCGTGGACCAGAACGCCCTTGGGGAGTCGACCTTCGGCGAGCGATTGCGCGTGTCTGCGAAGGTCGTTGCCGGCCTCGGCAAGCATCTGCGAGGACGACGATCTCTCCTGTCTGTCATCCGTTTGCTCGGCCGGCGTTACCGCACCGACAAGATCGGGTGAGAGCCCCGCGGTAGCTGACAACCAATGATCCCACACGTGCCGGCCGTCAATGGTGGTCATGGAAAGATCGATTTCCGCGGCAACCGGTCGTTGGCTGGTCAGCTTTTGCGGGTCGAAATCGTCGCTATAGTCGGGACGATCAAGCAGGTCGCAATATCGGTTGTGAACCCACTGGCGTTGTTGGGCGTCGTCGGTGCCCGATCCGACCAAGAGTGCTAAGTTGCGTCGAAGCGATCGCGCGTCTTCCGCGTCTTCGCGTGAGACGTCTTCATAGCGTTGGGACATTCGCTTTCGCAGTTTTCGGAACGCCGCGAGCGCGGTCTGCGACGACTCGAGCAGTCGTCGTTGGCTTGCTTCGATCGGTTCGACGTCGCCGGGCTCAGGAAGTTGCAGTTGCTCGTTCAGCTGCGAGAGCGACTCAATCGCTTCGGCCAGAACGAGTGGACTTCGATCGTCGAATTCGGTTTCGCGCTCACGGAACGCGGCCAGGTCGTTCATCAGCGTTTCCGCGATCCGCGGGATACCGTGAAGCATTTCGTCGCGCAATCGATAAGCGGCGGAGATCTTGTCGGCGGAATCAATCAACGCCTCAAGCCGATCCCTCGTTCGGTTTTCCCACTCGTCCTTACCGACGCTTTGCTGACTCGCGTCACGTGAGAGCATTCGGTCGACGTCGCTGAGCCGAGCCGCATTGACCTGGGTCAGCCGATCACGAATCCAGAACGAGGCACGCAAGTCCGGAGCACAAACCGCTTGGCGACTCAACGCATTGGACTGGAGGATCGTCGCGATGACGCCGCCGTCGAGGTGAGCGAGGTCTTTGGCAGAAAGCAGACGCAGCAAATGAGACTCGATCAAGCCCGCACCTTGCTCCGCGGTGACGAGACGTTTGTCCTCCAGCAATTGCGTTGCCAAGGCAACGGATTCGGGCGCGAATCGTTGATCTTCCAACCATGCCGTAAGAAACCGTGTCGCTTGCGACTCGGTGACTGGTACCTGAACCGCCGCGATCTCGGGCTTCTCTCGCCATGCCTGGATGGTCTCTTTGAGTTCCGGCGAATACTCATCCGGTGAGTCAAAATAATCCCGAAGAGCGAGTTCGGGTAACGTCCCGGGGCTCGGCGAGGAAACGGGGCCGGCTTCAAAGCCCGAGATATCGGTCGCGCATTCATCGCGAAGCCGTTGGAATTCGGCGCGGTAGCCTTCACCGGCGAGCAGCAACGCATCGAGCCGCGCGAGTTTCTTTTCGAGTGTGGACCAACCGAGCGGGTCGAACGCTAACGGCGGATGGGTACGGCCTGAAAGTTCGCCGTGCCGCGCCCAAAGCCGGTCGACTGACGAAAAGTCTTCGCGGAGCTGGTCGACATTGACGCTCGGAATGGCAGGGCTCGTGACATCACCGGGTTCGCTAATGAATTCCCAATCCACCGCCGAAGCGTTCAGCAGCCGCGGCGTTTGTTTGGCATCCCAGATCGACCGGGCGCGTTGTCCGACTTTCACTTCAACGTGCTGGATGATCTCGCCTAGCGTGAGTGTCGTCTCATCGTTGGTGTCGATTCTTCCGGTCAACGCTTCGACGAGGGCAAGCGTGAAGAGGCTGTTGCCGGCGCGGGGATCCCACCAACTTCGCTCGCCCGCGGAGGATGAAAGCACGACCGCGATTTGACTTTGGTCGGTGCCGAGAACTTGCTCGCAGGCGTCGGAAAACTGATCCGAGAATCGTCCCCAGTCCCACTGCGGGGCGGCTCGCGACGCATCGAGGAAAAGAACGACCCGCGCCCCGCTGGAAGACCGCTGTTCCAATGCGGAAACGATCGCGTCACGAAACTCCGCGACGGAAACCCAGGTTCGACTCGCGCCGTCCTGCTTTTTGTCATCGTTCCTAAACGGCACGCTGTCTCCGACCGCAAAGTACGGCACGCCGTCATCGACAAAACCGTGCGCGGAGACAAACAGTGCGATCATGTCGCCGTTAGGCCCGCCAGCGACGACGTCCTTCAAGGGCTCGGTGAGCGACGAGATCAGTCGGTTCGTGCTTTTAGAGAGGTGCCCCGTCCTGTCACGCATTTTGCCCACGAATTTGACGTTCTGTGAGCTGTCCATTTCGCCCTCGCCGAACCAAGCATTCAGTAGCTTGACATCCTCCAACGCGAATGGGTTGGGTGGCGTGTAGAGTGGATCGCCGACGCCTCGTTCGTAGCTGCTGGTGACCGCCGCAACGATCAGCGGGACATCTTTGTCCGGTCGTTTCATCAGTGCGACCGCGAGTGCGATCGAGAGCGCGATGGCGATCGTCGTGGTCATGCTGACTCGGAACAGCAGCTTTCGACGTTCGCGTCCGCGACCGCCGAATTCCTCCGAGCCGACTGGCAGCGGTCGCGTCTTCGACTTGCGCCAGCTCGCTTTCTGGTTGCCTTGTCCTCGTTTCACGGTCGCCTCAACATCGAATGCGAATCACTACCCAGTCCATCCATCAGCGTCGATTCTACGGCTTGCACTCAGCTTGATCGATCGGCGGCGAACCCTTCTGAAAGAAAACTTGAATGCTCTCAGCCCCATCGGCCAGCAAGAGCCACGACGCGTGCGGGGCGATTCGTTCGAAGCGTTCCTTGACCTGATTGACCTGTCCCGGCCAGCAGTAAACGTAGACCGCTTCGGCGATCGCGTCCGATTCGTGGTAATCACCATGATGGATCGTGGCCGAAAGCTCGAATCGATTCAAAAGGGCCTGAGACTTAGACGCCAGCTCCGCGTTGGCTTCGACGCCCGTCGCGTTCATGCGGAGTGCGGTTGCCAGGCCGACACCGATTCCCATTCCGCTGCCCCACTCGCAGTACGACCGCGCCGGGATCACTTGCAAATAGCCGTACAAAACCCGCGGACAACTGGGAATGTAGTCGAAGCAGTCGACCGACTTACCCTCGCCGTAGGCCGCTGCGACCCAGTAGGCCAGTCTTTCCGGCATCGGGCCCTCCGCCGGCTCGATCTCGAGCGAACACAACATCATTTTTCCTCCGTCTCGTTAGCGATGTTTTCGTCCGTCGAGGGCCGGAGTTGCGGCAATCGATACTTTTTCGGCGAAATGCAGCAACTGTCGAGCTGAAACACCGACAATGGTCCAGCGGAACTCCGCCCCGACTGTTTCAAAAGATTGAGAACATGCCGCCACGCCCTTCGTCTGCCGCCGGTCCCGTCCCCGCCTCCTCCGGCGTCCCCGTTGATCACTCGCTGCGCGACGCAGAGCAAGCGACCGTGGAGATACACGAGGAGATCGAGCAGGTGGTGCTCGACGAGGAACAGCTCGTCATCGTGCTGCAGGAAGTGGTGGACAAGTATGGGAAAACGCTCGCCGACACGGCACGGGGCACGCCGGAGAATATTCGCGAGATGACGAAGATTCTCCGCGAGTTTGGCTGGAAGGGAAGCTACTACGAAAAGGTCACCAACGGGCGACGCTACATCATCTTCAAAGGCAATCCGCAAATGCGGGAGGTCTTCCGGGGCACACGCTACCTTGCGAACAATTCGAAAGTCGTCAGTTTCGGGCTGGGCTCGCAGGTGCTGCGAAACTCCGTCAAAGTCAACGCGGTCGTTTCCTTCATTTTTGTCACCAGCTACAACGTCATCGAAACGTTGATTCGCGACGATAAAGACTTTGTCGATGCCGCCGCCGAAGTGCCCGTCGACTTGGCCAAGGTCATCATTACCTCTGCCGCCACGGCGGCCGCCGGCGCCGCTGCTGCTGCTGCGAGCGCACCCGTTGTTGTCGTGGTCGGAGTCGGAATCGCGGTCGGTATCGTCGTCGCATTCGGGCTCGATTATCTGGACGCCAAGTTCGAGATTTCTGCGAGCTTGAAATCGTGGTTACGGAGGGAACTGGAGGCGGCGAGACGGCAGGTCGAACGAAACCTCGAGCCGGCGCGACGCGAGTACAACTGGTGCTATTCCAACCCGGTCGCCTGCATGGAACGCATGTTTGGCGGGTATTGAACGCAACTCACCCTGACGCCCGTTTGCTGAACAAACGACGCTCTGCGAAGTTTTTCAAAAACGTTTGAGACGTTTCGCACCGTTTGCTCGCTAGGTATGGCGGCCGGCGACTTTCGCCCGGCCCAATGATCCATAGGCGACGGGAGCAAAGCGATGGTGCTGTCACAAAGCAAACTGAATTCGGCCGTACGTTACAACAAGCCAGCGGCCTCACGCGTCGGGTGGAAATCTGACTTTGGGATCGTCGCCGCAGTGCTCGGCAAGTCCGTTTCACGGATGAATGAGTCGGACTTCGCGAGAGCCGTTGCGCAGTGGCAGTCCCCTGAACAAAACGGGCTGACCGAGGACGGAAAGTTGGGTCCTGGGACTTGGAAGAAGATGGCCAAAGCCGCCCCCGGAGCGGTCGCGGTGCCGATCCCGCATTGGCTCATGACGCCCAAAGCTTCGCCGATCAAGCCTTGGACCGGCGGCGGCGTCGGCCCGCGCTGGATGCAAGTCGCGCGAGCCGAGCAACGGTTTTGGGATGCCGCGATCAAGAACATGACCGAGGAGCAGGCCAAGGTTGCCGAAGCCCACATGGATCGCGACGAGCAGTACTTTCTCGCGACACCGTATTTCGGCGGCAAAGTCAAGGCGCGCGGGACGGTGCCCAAGAACAAGGATCGACGCCATTGGTGCGCCGCGTTCGTGAATTACTGCCTGCACACCGCCGGCTACAGTCATACCGGCAGTGCCGGAGCTCACTCATTCACCAAAAGTTCGTTGTGGCACTTCGATGGCCTGGAGGAACCCGAAAAGGGCTGCGTGATCGTGCTCAGCAACGGCACGCGAGGAGGCCATGTGGCGTTCTTGGATGACATCAACGGGACGCCCGACTCGATCAAGCTTGATTCGCAAAAGCGAATGAAGATCAGCGGGCACTCGATCAAAATGCTCGGCGGAAACCAGGGGCAGCGGATCAACTCTCGCGTCGACACCACCTACTCGTACCTGCTCACCGGGTTTGGAAAGAACCGAGTCCGATCGCCGTACATGAGACCACTCCAAGGTCCCGGCAACTGTAACCTCGATTTGCCGACGCACGCCCCGCACTTTTGTGGGCATCCCTACAAGGATTGAGTCACGTCGCGGTGTCCTCGTCGTCCTCATGTGGCCAAACACGGTCGACAACGTTCAGGAGTGGCAGGCAAGCCAAAAGGCCAAGTGGAGCGGTGACGAACGCCGTCGGGATCAGCAACACGCACACCCACCACGGGACTCCCCAGACCGAGAAGGCGAGGATCGGTGTGTAGATCAACCCTGCCAAAATCGAACCAAACATCACCGCGTGGTTTCCACCCTGATGCCCATACCGATCAAAATCGTCTGATCGCAATGCACGAAAGACGGTGATCGTTGTGAGCACGGAAACGACGACGAACGTGATGCCGAGTCGGGCAAGCATGAATCGGCAAACGAACTCAGCCGACCAATTCCGCGAGCACCTTGGCCTCATGCGGAGTGACTCGCACCGGGCGTCCGTCGGGCGTGCGTAGTTCGAGCTCGGGATCGATGCCGAGCAGTTGATAGATCGACGCGGCGAGATCGGAGGGCGTCACGGGACGATCTTTGGGACTTTCGCCGACCGCGTCGCTGCTCCCGATGATCTGCCCTCCCGGCACACCGCCACCGGCGAGCGCAACGCTAAAGACACGCGGCCAGTGGTCGCGCCCGGCGCGGTTGTTCAGCTTCGGTGTGCGGCCGAATTCACCCATCACCACGACGAGCGTCTCGTCCAGCATCCCTCGCTGGTCGAGGTCGCTAATCAATGCGGATAAAGCCACGTCGAGAGACGGGACCAAGCCGATCGGCTTGGGCGATCCCGCATAGCCATCTTTGAGCCGCGTGGTCAAGTCTTCGTGCGTGTCCCAGCCGCCGTTATTTACCGTTACGAAGGGCACGCCACGTTCGACCAAACGCCTCGCCAACAGACATGATTGGCCGATCGACTTGTGCCCGTAGTGGGCTCGCGTCGCGGGCTTTTCATCCGACAGATCGAAGGCCCTTTTTGCCTCCGAGGATGACACCAGCGCGTAAGCTTGTTCAAGGTCGGAATTGGTCGTTCCCGAGAGTCGCTGAGCGGATTCGCTGAATCGATCGAGTGCCTCGACAACGCTGCGGCGACGGTCCAAACGCGCTAAGTCGAGATCGCCGTAGAAATCCAAGTCGCGGACTTTGAAACCAGGTCTGCCGGGGTCACTGCCGACGGAAAACGGCGCGGTCGAAGACGGGAGAAAGCCGTTGCCCGTGATTTTGCTTCCTCCGACGGCGAAACGCGGCACCGCGATGTTGGGCGGCAAAACGCCCGCGTCGGATCGGGTCTGGGCGAGTACCGACCCGAACGTTGGATGTTCGATCACCGGGTTCGGCTTGTATCCGCTCATCATGTAGTGCGTGCCGAAATTGTGTTCACCCAGGGGCGACGTCATCGAGCGGATTACGGCCAGTCGATCCATCAGCCGCGCGGTTTTGGGTAGGCATTCGCTGAATCGAATTCCGGGGATCGACGTCGCGATGGTATCTAATGGGCCACGGACCTCGTCAGGCGCATTCGGTTTGGGATCGAATGTCTCCATGTGACTCGGCCCGCCGTCAAGCCAAATCAGAATGCACGATTTGGCTTTGGGTTCCGCTTCGCCAGCCAACACGCGTCGGCTGCGCAACAAGTCGGTCAGACCGAGCGAAAAAGCGGTCAGCCCGCCGATGCGAATGGAATCACGACGCAGTAGTTTTGATGAATGGATCATGAGCCGTCTCGCTTTAGCGTTTGCTTTCTTCCATTTCTTCTTTGTCGCCACCGTACTTCTTGGCCCACGACTTGATGGCTTCCTGCGCGGCTTCGGTGCCGTAAGTCTTCAGTCGATCGGAGGCGACAATGCGGGTCGCGATTCGCCCAAGCTCTTTCCTCGCGGCGGGCTTCTTCGAGACATATTGTTCCACTCTTTCAACCGCCGAAGCAACGTCATCTTTCGTTGCATCTTTTTGAATCACGGCGCGAACAAGCGTCCCGAGTTCGGCGTCGCGGCCGGTGTCGGTGCGTCGCATGTTTCGCGGACCCGCCAGTTGCTCGATTGTGGGGAGGTCGCCGCCGGTGATGTCGACAATGGCCTTGGCGATCTTGGGTCCATCGACCTGAAGTGATGGTTGGACGAGTGCGAAGTTGGCGGTCACCTTACCTTTGTTCGCGACCAACGCCGTGACGGTGACGTTGCGATTGAGCCCGAAAGCACCCGGACCATCCAACCCATCGGGGCTGACACCGTACATCGCGCCCTCGGGAAAGACCCGTCGGATACGGCTCATCCAACTCGTCGTCTCACTGGCATCATCGGATAAGAACACCAGCCCCATCGAAAGGCCCTCACGCTTGGCGAAATACTTGATCACCGAATTGAACAAGGCAAACGCGGGACGAGAACGCTTGTGAACGAAGAACACGAGTGTCGCCCTGTCTTTGCTCGCTTCCGTGAAATCGATCTCCTTGCCCTCCTGGTCACCGAAAACACCCGTGTAGCTCAAGGCTGGCATCGGTTCGCCGATCTGAGGCCCCGAGAAGACTGGGTCTTCGGCGCGAGCCTGAAGCGTGAGCAGTGCGACGATCAGAAAGGAAAAGCACACGCGTTTCATCAGTTGGCTCCAG
>JBCBLJ010000335.1:0-8402 GCA_038520195.1 Planctomycetota bacterium | reverse complement strand
TGAGACCTCCATCACAACCGGAACAGACGATGAGTGACGCGATCGAATTACCGAGATTCTTTACCGTTCGTCCGCGTTTGGTTTCACGTGGGATCGCAAGCGTCGCGACCGAGGTCGTCCAGCGGTTGAGTCCCCATCGAGATCGTTTCTCACGAGACGCGTCCGTGGCGGTCGCGGTGGGTAGTCGCGGGATTTCGTCGATCGTCGAGGTGACGGCCGCAACCGTTGAATGGCTGCAATCCATCGGCACGCGTCCATTCGTGGTCCCCGCGATGGGCAGTCACGGTGGCGCGACGCCCGAGGGTCAAACACAGGTGCTCGCTTCGCTCGGCGTGACCCCCGAGACGGTCGGATGTGAGATTCGAGCGACGATGGAAACCGTCTGCATTGGTGAATCCCAAACCGGTATCGCGATCCATTCCGACAAGATCGCATCGCAAGCGGATCACGTGATCTTGATCAATCGTATCAAGCCCCACACGCGGTTGGTGGGCGACATCCAAAGCGGGCTGTGCAAGATGCTGATGATCGGCCTGGGCAACCACCACGGGGCGAGTCGGTTTCATCAGGCATTCAAACAGTTCGACTATCGCCTTGATCATGTCGCGCCCGACTTCGTCAGCAAGCTGATCGCGTCCCTACCGATCACGCTCGGCGTTGCAATCGTCGAAGATGCCTTCGATCAACCTGGCAGAATCGAAGTGTTGCCATCGGAAGAGTTCCTCACCCGTGAACCAAAGATCCTCGAAGTGGCTCAGCAGTGGATGCCTGGTCTACCGTTTCGGCAGGCTGAGTTTTTGATTGTCGATGAGATGGGCAAAGAGATTAGTGGCACAGGGATCGATACCAACGTCGTCGGACGCAAAGCCTGCGATCGCCAGGCGCAAGAAGAGGAGTGGCCTAAGATCGACGAAATCTATGTCCGCTCTCTAACCGACAAAACAGCCGGAAACGCGAGCGGGATCGGCGTGACCGAGTACACGCATCAACGGGTGGTCAACGCAATCGACTTTGCCAAGACACGAATCAATTCGGTGACTGCTGGACACGTCTCCGGTGCCGCCGTACCGGCTTCGTTTGAGTCGGACTTGGCCGTCTTTCAGGCAGTCAGGAGTCAATCGGCCACGCCCGCGGACGAGGTTCGTTGGATGCGGATTCGCAACACGCTCGACTTGGCCGAGATTGGTTGCAGCGAAGGGTATTGGGAGGAAGCTCAGCGTCGAGAGGACCTGGAATGCTTGAATGAACCGGTTCCCATGCAGTTCACCGCAACGGGCGACCTCGCCACTTAGCCCCAGTCTGAAGAGCGCGTCGGAAACCAGATGTCGCTTAACAACGACGGACTCGTTCCGCCAGCTTCTGACCGCCTAACGTCGACCGACCAGCGCGACGAAACTCGGGACAAGGATCGTGCGCACGTAAAAGGTGTCGATCAGCACTCCCAGCCCGAGCGCGAACCCGAGTTCAATGATCCCGCGGAGACCCGCCGAACTGTCCGTTTCAATTCCCAACATGCCCAGCAAGGCGGGGAACCAAGCGGACGCCGTCATGCTGATAAAGGTGGCTGCCATCACCATCCCGCACGCGGTGATGATTCCGCCGGTCCGCGAGACGGCACGACGAAGCGCCGACAACCATCCTCCACTCCGTTGTTCCTCCACGATTCGGGTGACGAGGTACACGTTGTAGTCCTGGCCCACTGCCACCAGGATGACAAACAAGAATAGCGGCAGTTTCCAATCCAAGCCCACGTATTCGCCGCCATACACCCAGCGAAAGAAGAGGACGGTCAATCCGATCGTGGCGTAGTAGCTCAGCAGGACCGTCGCGATCAGGTAAAGGCACAGCACGACGCGGCGGATCACGGCGACCAAAATCAGTAGCACCGCGATCACCACGGCCACCTTAATTCGTTGGTTGTCACGGATCGTGACGCTACGAAGATCGATGATGGACGGAGTCGTTCCGGCGAGCAACACGCGCGATCCTGCCCAGGGCGAGTCGGGCTCGTTGACGTGGTTCGACAGTCCCTGGCCAAGCTCCGAGACGACCTTTGCGGTGTCGAGTGAGAACGGATCGCCATCGACGATCACGTCCAAACGCACCAAGCGATCTTGGTATTCAGGGTTCTTGGAGAAAAAGTAGTTCTGAGCAACGCGGTGTTGTTGCAGGGCCCGTCGCCGCCAGGCATCGGCGCTGAACAGGCTGGCTTCGCGTCCGGGCGGAAAATCACCCAGCGGATCATTCGATGTGCGGACAGCGGTGACGCCCGTTTGTTCGTAGAGGCGTTTGGTGAGCGATTCAATGTCCTCCTTGACCGATTCCCGAGGCTTCGCGTCCTCGCGGATGATCAGGACGGTAACCGGATTGACTTCGCCCACGCCAAAGTGCCGCGCCAACAATCGATAGCCCCGCCGACTTCCCGCGTCTGTGTCGAGCTGACTACTCATGTCGTAGGTGACGGACGATTCATTGACCCAACCATAAACACCGGGGATCGTCAGGATCGCAACACCCAGCAAAAAGGTCATCTTGGGGCGACGCGTGATCGCGATCGCGATCCAACTCCAAAGTCCCTCTCCGTAGGCGCGCTCCGATCGTGCACTGCCCGCAACGCCTAGCAACGAACCGCTGGGTGTCGTGTCCGGACGGATGCTGGCGGGCCAGAAAACGCGAGGACCGATCGCGCGAAGCAAGGCCGGTGTGAGTGAGAGGCAGACCAGTAATCCGATCAAGAGGCAGATCGCGATGATCGGACCGGTGTAGTGGTACTTTCCGAACTCGGCGAACCAAAGCGTGGCAAGCCCGAACACCGTTGTCAAAGCACTTCCCAGCAACGCGCTGGTCACGCCAGACAAAGCGCGATTGCATGCCTCCGGCCAATCCGATTTCCTCGCTTCTTCGCGCAGGCGAGAGATCAAGAACAAGCAATAATCGGTACCGGCACCGAACAGAATCACAACGATGAAGATTCGGCTGGTCGTGAACACTCGCATATCGAGCCACGGTGCGATGCCACGTACCGAGAGGTCGGTCAAGATCGCAACGAGCCCAGTGGAAACGACGACGGCGACTCCGATCGAGATCATCGGGACGGCAACCAGCAGGGGTGCTCGATAGACCAGTATCAGGATGACCAAAATCATGATCGCGGTGATCCACTCGGTGTAGCGGATCGCGTCGCGCGCGGCCATCAACGTTTCGCCCCCGATCGCCGCCGACCCAGTCACCTCCAGCCTCAGTCCATCACCCGTCCGTGTTGATTCCAATCGAGCGGCGCTGTACTGCAAAACATCAGCCCGTAGTTGATTGACGGCTTCAACCGTTTCGATGTTTCCCGTCGCGGCCAACTCACTCTTGAGCTGCATGACCGTCAAACGAGCACTCGGTTTCGTGAGTCGCGATCCGACCACCTTGTCATCCCAAGGGAGGATGTCAATCAACGACTCCCAGGCCGAAAGGTCCCGGTCGATGATCGGTTCCGCGAGTGACGCGATCTCAGGGACCAGTGTCAGCGCGTCCTGATAGTCCGTCCCCGTTTCGTTCTCGTCGCCGCCCAGCGATTCTTTGAGGGTCGCCCGATCGTAAAACGCGATCGCCATCCGCGGTTCGGTCAACGAAGGGGCGTGTTCGGGGACGTTCGCCGTAAAAGCCTCATAAAACTGTTCGTCCGCGCGAATCGATGCATCGAATCCCTCTAATGCCCTAGCCAGCCACTTCTGAGAGGGTACTGGGGCCTGATCGATGGGGCCGCCTTCGTAGCCCAACCGAATCGCGCGCTGCCAGCAGACTTCGGCGAGCCGATGGTGCAATCGGCGGAGTAAGTCGTCGCCGACAATCTCGTCTTCGGGAGTGATCGGCTCGTTTTCACGACCGAGTAGCAAGACGATTTGGCTCCGGCTGCGATCGCCCGGGAAAGCTTCGTTGAGCACTTGCGTTGCAGCGACGGTGCTCATCTTCGAAGGCAAGTACTCGAAATCACCGTCGTAGGCGATGTCTTTCCAACGCGGAGCACCGAAGAAACAGCCCAGTGAGAGGGCGAGCCACGCGGCAAGCACCCAGCGCCATTGCGTGGTTACCAATCGCGTCAGTCGTCCCGTGCCTTCTGAGTGCATCTTGCTCGCCGATTTCCCAATCAAATGTGCAATGCCAGTGTAAGGCACGCCGCCAAATCACGCCATTTGGTAACCGGAGCACGATTTGAGCTGTGAAACCTTTCGAGAACGCGGAGCCATCAGATGGGCTGTTTCCCTCGAGACGTGCAAGTCGCGCGAGTGCGGCTTGGCATCTCGCACTCCGGTACCTATTCACGGACCGTGCGGGCAATTCGAAACGAGAGATAGACTTTCTTGCTTTTGGTGCCGTGAAACTCCCGCTGGGACGCCCGGGCGTCCTTCGGCTGGTACAGCATGGCCCCGCCGCGATTGCAGATCGTGGTGCCATCGTTAAAGAAGGTCGAGTCACGACCATCATCGAGCCGCGGTTCCAAGAGGAAGTACTCTTCTTCTCGGCGATCGTCGTAAACGGTGTGGCACAGATCCATCGCGTTGCCGAGCATATCAAACAGTCCATAGTCGTTCGGGAGTAGCTGGCCGACGGGGTGTAGCCGGTAGCCGCTGTTGCGTGTTGTCCAGGCGTGCTCGTCCAACCGATCGGGGTCAAAACCGAACCAGCGTCCGCCCTCGGAGCCGCCTCGGCAGGCGTACTCCCACTCGGCTTCGGTTGGAAGCCGATATCCGATGTGGTCCAAGAAGTCGTCGTCGAGCAACATGCCATCGCCGATATCTTCGACAGGCGGATAACACATCTCTGGCTTTGATAGACCCTCCTTCTCACTCAACCAGCGACAGTATCTCGCCGCGTCATACCAACTGACGCTCACGGCCGGACAATGGACATCGTCGGCATAGTCCGTCGAATAGCTGTAGTTTGGATCAAACTCCAAGTATTCTTCGATGGTCACCGCCTTCGTTGCAATCGCGTAGGAACGGTCGATCGTCACCGCGCGAAGTCTTTCCTTGAATTGATCCCGCCCTGGTTCCCCATAGGGCGACCCCATCCAGGTCGGTCGGGTTGGTCGAATGATCGCGAGACGGTGACCGACCACTGACAGGATTTCGTCGTTCGTCGCCGTTGGCGGTTGAAGCGGAATGTCCCAGGCCGTCGCGACCGCTTCGAGCGCCGACCTCAGACCCGAGTCGCTCGCCTTCTGGTAGGCCTCCGGAAGCCGCTGCGATAACTCGGGCTGGACCGAACCCGATGCCTGATTGTTTCTGCACAAAGCGAGCGCCCGCGCGCAAGCTTTCTTCAGCGCGACATCGTCGGTCCCGAAGACGTGAGAAACGAGCCACTGACACGGTATGTTCAATTTCTTGAAGCCTGCCAAACTCGCACCGCGCAATTCAGCATCTTCTAGAGCCAACATCGATTGCTCGAGCCCCGAATCATCGCCCAAGCGGAGCAACGTGAAAGCCAAGTTGGCGCGGCCTTTTGCGCGACGGACCCGAGCCTGCACATCGGGCGTCCATTTCCACCAAATGGATGAAAACCGAGGCGATTCCCCTGGTTCTTCTGAATCGTTGTCGATGCTGACCGGGCGAAAGCCCTCCTTCAGAAGGAGCTGCGCTGCTCGAAGGTGTTCGCGTCGTGGTTGGTCTTCCAGTAACCGTGACTCAATGGCAACGTTTTCCCACCACAACGCGGCCAGCGTCGGACTGTCTTCGGCCAGACCCTTTCGATGCCGACGATTGAGCAGCGCTGCGCGACGACAGTTCGTATGCATCGCGGTAAACGTTTTGCTTGTCAGATCCCACTGATCTTGGAATCCCACGACCCTCGAGCTGGGACGCCAACGCACTGACGTCAGGTAGCCGCCATCGAGTTCGAGGGTTTGAAGGCTGGACCGGTTCATCCAAATTCCTCGGTCAAATAGCGGTTTCCAACCCTCTTCGGCATGCTGAGTCTCGTGAACGTCCACGTACATGCCCGACTGTTCGATCGCCAAAGCATCGCCGCGGATCCAAACGCAGGCGTACCGACACTCCTCGCCGATCTCGTAGGCGGTGACATCATCCGGTATCCAACCGTCGCCGGCGTGGGACTGATGGGCTTCGGTAAGCTCCTCAGCGGACAGCCCCCATCGGCACGAAGACTCGAGTGAATCGCGACACCAGATCACCTGCGCGAACGTTTCGTTCGCTTGGACATACGGCATACAACTCGCCACCCGAAACCCATGGGGCTTTAACCGGGACACAAGCGATTTCATTTCGTCGACTGCCACTCGATGGCTGAGCATCGTGACCTCGCCGATGGCGGTTTCGCAGTCATTGAGTAACGGGAGGAACTCGGGCGGCAAAGCTTCCCAATCAGCATCAATTTTGGGTTGCCGACTGGCATGCCACCACGGTGAACTCCAAGGGTAGCGCGGATCGAATGCCGGGTCCGCTTGTTGTACCACCCATTGGTCACGAACTGCCTCAATCGAGTCCGCTCCGACGGCATCGGCGAGCACAAAGAGTTCCGGCGGGTGGGCGTATCGAATGAGTTCCGCGAGCAGCGGCTTCTTCTCTTTGGCGTATTCCGCGAGCAGGTTGACCAGGTTGAGCGTTCCGGGTTGACGGTCGGGTCGCCGCATTCGTGAGGCGAGTTCCGTGGTCAGGTTTTCCGCGATCGGTTCGAAGGCGACACGCCAGGATGGAATCCGAATCGGATTCTCCAACAGCAACAGGTCGGAAAGCTCGGCTAAGCTCGAAGACTCACACAGAGCGGTTGCTGCCGCCGGATCACGGGCCATCAAACAGGCAGCGCGGATCTTGGTGGGAGTATCCGTGGCGGGGTCGCTCCAAACGCCCGCAGCAAGTTCGGCAAGAGACTCAAAGCTCTGATCGAGCGTGGTGATGACCTCGACCAAGTTTTCGGGCGAAGCAGACAGAAAGTATTGCGACAGCAATTCGTTGGCTTGCGTTTGTTGAGGAAGCAGTAGCGTGGCCCGCAGTCGTTTGGTTTCGGGCACCGATTCATCTTCCAGCATCTCCGTCGCAGCCATTCGCGCCGAAGCGTCGTCGCGCATGGAATTGGAGAGCGCCGCCGCGTCGGGCATGCTTGCGACAAGGAACCCGTCAAACGCGGATTGATCGCGGAGTTGATTCTTGTATCGATTAAACCCAAAGACAGTCGCGAGCAGAGCAAACATGCATGCAGCGGCAATGAGAATGCCATTGCGAATCGATCGTCCATGCAGCGTTTGTGCGGCCGACATCATCTCCTGCTGCGGTTCGTTCAGCCGTTCCGATTTGAGATTCTTTCGAATCCAAAAGTACTCCGACATCGTCGGCAGTGACTGCCGACGAGGGTGAAGTCGATAGAGCTCTGTGAACTGATCCAAGCGAATTTTTGCCTGACCTTGCGGCGTGGCTTGGCTGTGATAATCAATCCACTGCCGGATAGGTGTGATCAAGAAATCATGGGTCAACTGATAGCCGGTCGTCGAATGCGAGGAGACCGCAGAGTCACTTCCGCTGCTCGCGGTGCTGGCATCGTCGCCGCGATCGGTCGGCGTGATTAGGTGAAGCTCTCGGTCGAGCAGCGAGACCAGTTGCCGGAACGTCTCTCGATCGATGTACCCCGACGCATCGAAGAGTTCTTGCTCGGTTCGGAGAGCGCCTTTAATGGGTGAACCGAGTTCGGGTAACAAGCATCGAAGCACCCGACGGGATCCTTCCGCATGCATGCGGATGCGGCGCGGCGCCGATTCACTATCGAACGTTTCGTCGAAGAACCGCATGCCCAAGTCGGCGCCGCCGTCATCGAAAATGCCGCCCGTGCTCTCCCAAGTCCGCCCCTTCAGCATCTCCGTTAGTAGCGCGAGTTGAACACAGATCACTCGGCCGTCTTTCGCGAGGTAGTCGACGGCCGCGTCAAGAAACTGTTGATTGGCCGGTGAAAGTTCGCCAGCATTCGATGGAAGCCTGCCGTGGGCGGCGCCAAACAGCGCCAGAACCTGCCTTGCGTGACGGCGATCAAATAAATCGACCGAAGTGACGTTCAAGTCTTCGGCGATTGGAAGATCCAGCGTCTGCATGAGGCGAGTGACGCCCATCCAGAAATCGTCGCGTACCATGAGCACACACTGCAAATAGTCCCCATCGCACTGTCGCAAGGCGTCTGTCAGAGGCGCTCGCGTGCAATCGGGGTTTGCAAACAGCCATTGCTCAAACTGATCGATGAAGATCACGGTACGCTGATTTCGATCCCGACGAAGACGGGTAAAGACTTCGACAATGTCTTCACCCGGGATGGGCTCTTTGCCGGTCAGCACCGAACGCGTCGCGATTTGTGAAATCAGGTCGGACTCGGTTTCGCGCGCGGTCGCTTGGACGTAAAACGTGTCGATTTCGGGG
>JBCBLJ010000654.1:0-4903 GCA_038520195.1 Planctomycetota bacterium | reverse complement strand
TTGACGGCGGTCCGCCAACCAAAATAACCCGAAAAACCCTTGATCGGGGGAATTCCCGCTCCACCAGGCCATCCTGACGGCGCGGGACTGTACCTGATCTGACGGCAAATCTACCTCCCACAGTCGCAATGCCGAGGATAAGCGTTTGCGAAAGCGACCGGAGATTACCCCGGACTTAGATTTGTCTGGGCCAATCCGGAAGCGAAAAATGCGAGATAAAAAGGCATGATCTCCGCACCAAGCAAACCGCAATCTGTACCGTCGTTGGGCAACCGAGATCTCGATCTCGAGGGTCGACGTATTCTTATTGTCGACGACGATCCGCTGGTCGTGCGGATGATCCAGCATCATCTCGCTAAAGCCGGATTCCGTGATTTCGTCACCTGCCATCGTTCGCTGTCGGCGATGGATTTGGTTCGATCCAACGAACCCGACTTGGCGATCATCGACGTGATGATGCCGGGGATGAGCGGGCTGGACCTGCTCGAAGAGATTCGCGCCGACAACAACTTCTATCACCTGCCGATCCTCATCATCACTTCTTCGAACCAAGAGTCGATCAAGTTGGATGCGCTGGAACAGGGCGCGACCGATTTTATCCAAAAGCCGCTCAAGGCCGTGGAACTCTTGCCGCGTGTTCGCAATGCATTGATGATCAAGCAACAGCATGACGAGGTCACCGCATACTCGAAGCTGTTGGAGAAAGAGGTCGCTGCCCGCACCGCCGCACTCGCACAGGCTCGCGAGGAGGTGATACACGTGCTCGCCTGTGCGTCGGAGTATCGAGACCATGAAACGGGTAACCACGTGATCCGCGTCGGCCGTTTTGCCGGGTTGATCGCGCGAGAACTCGGGTTCGATGCCGAACGCGTCGAATTGATCGAGCAAGCCGCGATCCTCCATGATGCCGGCAAGATAGGGATCGCCGACTCCGTGCTGCTTAAGCCCGGCAAATTGACCGAGCAAGAGTTTGCGCTGATGAAGCAGCACTGCGAGTTCGGGGAGCGGATCCTTCGCGCCGAGCCAAATGAGCACTGCAAAACCACTCTTCAGTCTCCAAAGAGCCAGCACCCGCGGTCACCGATTCTTCAACTCGCCGCAGTGGTCGCCATGACCCATCACGAGAGATGGGATGGCACTGGATACCCGAAGGGGCTCGCGGGCGAAGACATTCCGATCGAAGGGCGAATCACTGCCGTTGCGGATGTGTTTGACGCGTTGAGTAGCAGTCGTTGCTACAAAGAACCGTTCCCGATGGACAAGTGCTTGGACATCATGATCAACGAACGCGAAAAACACTTCGATCCAGAGGTTCTCGACGCCTTTCTGCGTCGCATCGAGGAAGCAAAGGAAATCGTTGTGACGCTGTCGGACGAATGTCTACCATTCCAACTCTGAAGCGTCTCTGAGTCGTTGGGCGGTTCAACCTTTCTGGCCGAGTCGATCCCTTCCTCGCTCGACTCTAGCAACGACTTCGCGAACGTCGCTGCCGGTGGTTGTCAGGTGTCCCATCTTGCGCCCGGGTTTTGCGTTCGCCTTGCCGTAGAGATGCAATTCCAATCCGGGTTCGGAGAGACAGTGTTCCCAACGCGGGGTGCCATCCGACCAGGCGTCGCCGAGCAAGTTCGCCATCGCTGCCGCCGGAACTTGACGCGATGGATTCCCCAGGGGCAGGCCGCACACCGCGCGGACGTGTTGCTCGAATTGACTGGTGTGGCAAGCTTCGATCGTCAGGTGGCCGCTGTTGTGAGGCCGGGGTGCGATTTCGTTGACCAACAGCGAATCGCCGAGCACGAATAACTCGACGCAGATCAAACCGACGAGCGAAAGGTGTTCTGCAGTCGCGAGTGCGATTCCCTCGGCGCGCTGGCGCTGCGCAGGGGTGAGGTCTGCGGGTACGATCGAAACGTCGAGGATATGATTGCGATGTCGATTCTCGATCGTTTCAAAGCACCGGACTTCGCCGCGCGAGGACCTCGCGACGATGACGGAGGCTTCACGCTCAAACTCGATGAACTTTTCCGCGACCCAGCGACCGGCGGCGGCCCAATCGACGTGACTCGCTTCGTCGACGTTTTTCAACCGGTGTTGGCCCTTGCCGTCGTAGCCACTGCGGGCTGTCTTCACGATCACCGGCCAGCCGTGTTCACTCGCGAAATGAGCGACCGACTCTGCGGAATCGACTTCCGCGAATGGCGCCAAGGGCAGGCCTGCATCGCGCAACGTGGATTTCTCGATCAGGCGGTCCTGTGCCGTTTCGAGCACCAAGCTTGAAGGATACGTCGGCGCGGATTCCGCACACCATTGGATGGTCTCACTGGGGATGTTCTCGAATTCCAAGGTGATCACATCGCATTGCTCGGCGAAACGGCGCACTGCGTTGCGATCGGTCAATTGTCCTTCGATGACCTCGGTGGCGACTTGTGACGCTGGATCATTTTTGTCACCCGCGAGCACCACGACCCGGTACCCCATCGTCGCCGCCGCGATCGCGAACATCCGGCCCAATTGACCGCTGCCGACCATTCCGATAGTTGCACCGGGGCGAAGCGTCTTCGAGTCTTGCACCGTCAATCAAGCTCCGTGTTGTCCAGCACTGCCCGCGTTTGTGCGGCCACAAATGATTCCAGTGACCTGCCGATCGAGTGGTCGCCGAGTGCCAAGATGCGGGCTGCCATGAGCCCGGCATTTTTTGCACCGCTCGATCCGATCGCCATCGTCGCGACCGGAATTCCGCCAGGCATCTGCACGATCGAAAGCAGCGAATCGAGTCCGTTGAGCGCGCGGCTTCGCACCGGCACTCCGATCACCGGCAACGTCGTTTCCGATGCAACCATCCCGGGCAAATGAGCGGCGCCGCCGGCTCCGGCGATGATCACCTTGATCCCTCGACTCGCCGCCGATTGGGCGTACGCAAACATGCGAGCGGGTGTCCGGTGCGCGCTGACGACCGTTTTTTCACATTCGATCCCCAGCGATTCGAGCGTTTCACAGGCCGCACGCATCGTTTCCCAATCGTTTTTGCTTCCCATAATCACGCCGACCAACGCTTCAGTCGTGGGGAAGGAGGTCCCGTCAGATTCGCTCTCGGTCATCTTGGCTTCGATGGGGTGGGGCATCTTGTCACGATCGACATGTTCTAAACGCTCGTGATGACCGCGGGAAGGACGCCAGTGATGCGCGGGGGACCATCGGGCGATGACTGAGGAGCGAGCGGGGCCGACGAATGGGGTTGGCCCAGGCTTACTGCGTGAGAAAAGTGACGACCTCAGAGTCCAAAAGATCGGTGACGACTCTTTCGGCGCCGGCAGCCGTCAGATCCTCACGAGTGCCCGACCCGGTGCATACTGCCAAGCAGCGAGCGCCGATCGCTTTCGCGCAGCGAACATCGTTGGCGGTGTCCCCGATCACGATCACATCGCTGCCGCCGCCGCTTCGTCGCAACTGTCGAAGGGCGCGACGTGCCAAATCGTCGCGGTCTTCGTCCAGATCACCGCCTACGACGCGAACAAAGTAGCCGATCAAATCGAACGTCTCGAGCTTCATCCGCGCGGTCTCAGGAAAGTTGCCCGTCATGACGAACAGATTTACATCCGGAAAAGTCTGCAATCTGTCAAGCAACTCCACGACTCCCGGGTGGATTGTCCCGGCCGTCTTGGTCAAATGCTGCGAGAGTGCAAAACTGTATCCCCGGCGAACCCGTCCCCGGCTCTCCTCGTCGACGGTCAAACCGTTGCGACGCAGCAGCTGCCCGACGAGGTCACGATCCGTTTTGCCGCCGAAATCCAGTTGGCAGTCGGGTTGCGAGATCGCAAATTCCGAACGCATCGCAGCCTCGAGCGCCGTTTGACCGACCCCTGGCGCCGACAAAAGCGTCCCATCGATGTCAAAAAACAAATTCCGCATGCCAGTATTCTGTCATCGTCTTGGTTAGGACCAAACCGGGGGTGCGGTTCGAATCGCTGACAGTTTTCCTAAAATTATGTTCTTCAGGGTGATCGTGGCGCATGAGTGCTGATGCTTCGACGGGGGCCGTTCCCGCACAGACCGAGGGGCTCGACAAGAGCAATGCGCGGGTGCGTGAGATGTTCCGCCAGATCGCACCGCGTTACGACTTGATGAACCACCTTCTCTCGCTGAATGTCGATCGATACTGGCGTTCTCGAGCCGTGGGAATGCTGGAATTCGAGCCGGGTGTACCCGTGCTCGATGTCTGTACGGGCACCGGAGATCTGGCCATGGCGATGGCAAAAAAGAGCCCGGAGGATGTACAGGTCGTCGGCAGCGATTTCTGCCATGCGATGTTGGATATCGCCCGTCGAAAGCGGAGTGGTTCGTCGGCGACTGCGGGCATCGATTACCTCGAAGCCGATTCTCAGCGATTGCCGTTTGACGACGACCAATTTCGTTGCGTGACGGTCGGCTTCGGGTTGCGAAACGTCGCCGATACCGATCAAGGCATTCGTGAGATGACGCGGGTTTGCCGACCCGGCGGTCAGGTGCTCGTGCTTGAGTTCTCGCGGCCTTCGATGTTCGGCCTGCGGCATGGCTACAACTTCTATTTCCGCCATGTTTTGCCGAAAGTCGGCCAGTGGTTTGCGAAGAATGACAAGTCTGCATACAGCTACCTTCCTGAATCGGTTGGTCAATTTCCCGACGGCCAAGAGCTAGCGGATCGAATGTCCGCTGCCGGGCTGCATCGAGTCACGTTTACGCCGCTGACGTTCGGCGTTTGCACGATCTACTTGGGCTACAAGCCGGACCAGACCGCATGAGCGACGACGACGCGTTACCGATCGTCGTTGCCATCACCGGTGCGAGCGGCGCGATGTATGCCGTGCGTCTGCTGCAGTCATTGTGCTGGGACTGACTGTCAAGTGGACCGTACGTTTCGCCAAGCACA